>QKJV01000154.1 GCA_003249165.1 Desulfobulbaceae bacterium
CATATTCTATTTTAAAATCATACAGATCTCGAACTAATAGAGGGAAAAGCATATCATTTCTTTTTATTATATTAGTTGGTTATATTTCTGGTTGTTTTCATAAAATTTTCTTCAGCTTTGACAAAGTCATTTATTTGTATTTTCTAAATGCAACAATGGTAACGATTGATATAATTATTTATTTTAGAAACAAAAGAATAGAAGGAAAACAATGAGGATAAATTCTGACAAATTCATGGATTAAATTTTGGAAAGCCAACAGAATGTTGAAAGGACTCCTTTTTTGCGACAAAATTTACCTGATAAATAAGGGAATTTTTACTAGTGCAGAATGCAAAATGCCTTCGATTCGCTTGAAACGCCGTCTGCCGGGTGAGGAGGGCTAACAGGTTAACCCTGCCGAGAAGGAACAAGAGCCACAACAGAATTGGTACCTTTTCGAAAAATGAGTTTTCTGAAAACTCTTCATCTACAACAATATCATTAGGAGCACTGAATATGGCCTCCCAAACACAGTATGATTATTATATGTTTTTATATGAACATGAGCGGTCGCGCTATATTGAATTAGTGAATCGGGGGAAATTATTTCTTTCCATAATCACCTTGTACATGGGGCTCCTTGCAGTAGGGGCAGACAAGACTATAAATGTATTGGAAAATTCATTTATAGTACTTTCCATTTATTTCATCAGTGTGCTTTTGCTGATAGGCTCCTTAATAGAAGTAGTTTTAGCAATCGGAATATACTCCAATGAAAAGCCCTCCAACCCTGAGACAATGATACAAAATCTCGATAAAACACCGACGGATGATGAATTTCGTGATGAAAGAATTATAGATTTGGCTGTTGCAACCAACAGGAACTCAAAAAATAATGATTTTCGCGCAGAAAGACTAAAGATGTCGAGTTTTTTTCTCTTGCTTGGAATATTTGGGCAGGCAGTTTTTTTAGGATTGCAGCTTGTAAATTAAAGACTTATCAGGAAGAAAATATGACTGATTACGACAAAATGGAAAATGAAAACGAATTGGCAAATAAAAATATAAATCAGAAGGATGATAATCCAGATAAAAATAAGGAGAGAGATCATTCTGAAGATGACTACGGAGAAATTATGCGCAAACGTCTTAAACAAAGACAAGAAAAATATATCGAAGAAGGTGAAGAGTAATACGTCCAATCAGGGAGCGTAGAATTTTCCTCTTCTATCCGCCACAGTCCTTTGACATAAAAAGCTAACGGTCCCGAGTAATCCACTGATGATCATGCCGACAACAGGTGGCTGGGAGAGGAGAGAGTCGCGCAGAACTTGAGTCTAAGCTCAGTTGCAAAGAAACCGGAGACATTAGAGGAGCATCAAGAGAGACGTCTTTGTTCAGGCAAGAAAGTAGTTCTCAAGATCTGCATTTCTGTTTTCATCACATTCACATTTCAGGAGGGGCATAATGACCAAATTAACGAACCAAATGCCGTTTAGTCCATTTACGTCACGATATCAGCCCGTCAATGCGTATTGGATGTCAAAATTTGCGAAGATCGCCTACACCGCAAACAAACGGACACTTCACCTGATGTCTCTGCTATCAAATCCGAACTATGTGGCATTGACAAGAAGTTCTCTGAAGTGGAAGGTTTTGATTCCAAAAGCTCCCAGGGTATTGTTATAAAACACGAGGAATTCGTTGTGGCAACCTTTCGAGGAACCGATGAAATTGGTGACTGGCTGGACAATTTGAATGCCGTGTCACAGCCTGGTCCCCTGGGTGGTGTTCACACAGGCTTTTACAGGGCCCTAATGGATATCTGGCCGCAAATGAAGACAGCCATCCGCTCCTTACGCAGAACAACAAACGGTCTTCCGGATCGCCCGTTATGGCTGACAGGCCATAGCCTAGGAGGTGCTTTGGCCACACTCGCCGTGGCTACCTTAATAGACGCTGATGAAACATTTTATGGTGCTTACACATTTGGGTGTCCCCGTGTCGGTGATAGAAATTTTGCGAGGAACTTTAACGTTGAAGCGAAAGGGAAAGTTTTCAGATTCCAAAATAACGCTGATATCGTGAGTCGGGTACCGGCAAGAATTATGGGTTACAGCCACGTTGGATCGTTTGTATATATTTCCGAGGATGGCAGATTGAGCACGGATATCGGCTGGTGGTACCGTTTCATGGATACTGTTAAAGGCATAAATGCAGACATTGGTGAAATGGGCTTGGAGTCAATTAAGGATCACAGCATCGACGATTACATCAAAGCAATTGAAAATTATGGGGATACCAGTCCGGATTGAAGAATAATCAACCCGGAGAAAATGACAGAATTTGCGCCACACCGGTCTGACTGTATCAGTAACCGCCTGGATAAGATACGAAAAAAACTTCCAGAATAACCTTCAGATTAACGGCAGGGAAACCGTGCTTTATTCGTGAACGAACTTTCCCTGCCGTGATTTTTTGCTGAATACTAAGCGGTTATATTAAACGGAGTATATATCACACTCTGGTCGTTTGCGGTAGAGACCGTATTCAAGGAAGATATCATCTGTGAAATGGTCTCTCTGTTGCCGGTGTCGCGTGTCTGACTGTTATACGCCGCAGCAACCTGAAATGCGGGTGGTGGTGGGGTCATACTGGCAGCTACCATCGTCTCTAGTTCCTCTTGGGAAAGAGCTTTATCTGCTTTTGATATTTCCAGGGAATTTTTTAAACAATCCAGCCCACTGTCATCAAACGAAACAGCTCTCTTATTGATGAACAGGTAGTTATTTTTCCCGGTCCTCTTGTATCATCTCAAGATAGAGTCACCAGCAATTTGCCAGTTTAAATAGTAAGGATGAGGAACTCGATGAAAGTGTCCTCTTTCACCGAGTCCCCTTAAACTTGAAGAGACGTTTTCCAAATCAATTGATCCAAAAATTATCAGGATTCCATATCGGTCTTCCATACTTCCCAGAACCGACCCACAAGATCAGCTCCAGGTTTAAGTGTTATTTTACCAGGTTTCCATCCGGAAGGCGTTGCTTCGGCTCCTTCGCTCTTTCTCACAAGTTGGAATGCTTGAAACTGCCGCAGGGTTTCAGCCACATGTCTCCCACAATGGGTGGCGTGAGTACTTCGTACCCCTGAATCACTCCGTCCGGGTCGATGATAAACCGGCCACGATTTTCCACTCCAGCTTCATCATTATACACACCATAAGCTGTCCCGACTTTCCCGCTTGCGTCCGAAAGCATTGGAAAAGGTACGCCTCCTTTTTATTTTTTTCTCAAAACCACAGCCTTCGCGTCAGGAGGCTCTATTTTTACGGCATTTATCTTTGCACAAGGGATTTGGCAAGGCCATCACAGAGACAATCTTCCCTGCTCTGTTGCACCAACTGTCGGTGGTCCAGCTTAATCAATACGACATCATCCCCAACGACAGAATTCTCATAAACTATGCCCTCTGCCATTAAGGCTTCCCTGTTGGCAGTTTTATCATTCGGGGTATCGATACACTTCTGGACCTTGGCACATTCATAGGGAATACCCTCAGCCATCAAGCCTGCCATGTCCATGGAAGCACTGGATACATCGGCACCTGCCAAGACTATACATGTTATCCCCGCCAAACTGCTTCCAAACAATTTTTTCAAAATCCTTTCTTTTTTCATCTGCGCCTCCCCTTATCGAATTGTTACTAATATGGAAATGTTTCATACACTCCACGTTTCGGACCATACTACTTACAATTAGGCCGAAACATATTTCAGACCTCTAAATGGAGCTTTTTCCACAACAACTGATCATGTGACAGCCCCTCCTGTATTTCTGTGATGAACCAGTTAGGATTGACCTGAAAAGTCAATACAAGCCGGCACTTTCAAGCACAAAGCCAATTCGATTATCTCAGGATACAGACAGCTCTCTCCGAGCAGGAAATCCTATGTATCCTGATTTATTTTTCAGCATTTAACATGCCAAAAATGCATGAAGGGGAAAACAAACCTAACCAACCGGATTAATTACAGAAAAAGATATGACAAAAAAAAGACAGATCAATTTACAGTTGCACTTTCGCTACTGCATACTGAAAAGAGATCGCGTTTCCGCTACCATAACCACTCGATCTCTCGCAAAGAAATAGAATACGCACATATTGTTATCAGGCGAAGTAGAGCGATAATTCATGCACGCCTGCTTTTGCTGACTCAGGGTTTGCTTTTTTTCTAGGCGTTTCGACGAACAACCAAGCCGGTTCATTTTTGGAATCCGGAACCGGAGCCACTTTCTGTAATGTGTGCGCAGAGAAAATAGGACCTCTTTTTTGCAAGAACAGCATTACATTATTTGAGGATGTCAGGAGGGATATTCAGCATAGCTGGTCAATAAACTGTGACTGACTACGGAATCAAATATTGACCATAGCAAATTGTGATATCCTAGAAGGTGGGTATGAGCCTTTTTTTATCGTAATGCACATACTGATATGGAATGGCTTTTAACGAGACAGTAAAATTTTGTAGTTTGCGCCCGTTTGTTTTTTTGTTAGCCTGAGTAAATAATCCTGTGTCAATTATTTTCCGTTTCAATAAAACTTATTATGATAAAAAAAATAAAAAAAGGTCTCAGCAATAAACTAGCAGGTCAAATTGGAGAATACTTGGTCTGTGCAGAGTTGGGGAAAAGAGGATACATAACAACCTCCTTCACGGGAAATGTGCCTGAATTTGATTTAATTGTCGTAAATACTGAACTTAAAACAATACCTATTCAAGTTAAAAGTTCTAGAAGTGATAGTTGGCTAACTAGAGCAAATCTTTGGATAGAAATTGAAATTAATGACAAAGAGAAAAAGCAAATAGATCAAGGAGATAAAACCATTTCAAATCCTGACCTCATTTATGTTTGCGTTGCGCTGTCTACCCCAGATTCGAAAGAAAAAGATAGATTCTTCATACTGACAAAAAGAGACATACAAAAGGTAAGTGCAAAAAATTATCGTAATTGGATGGATTCTATCAACTGGAAAAGGCCTAGAAATTATAAATCACTAGATAATCGTTATAACATTGCTGATCTATTGGATTATGAAGACAATTGGTCATTGATAGAAGAAAAAATAAATAAATCATAATTAGGCACTTTACAGGGACTCGCTAAAGCTCGCCGATGAGCTTAGCACCAGGCAAGCAAGCTTGCCCTCCCGCTTGCGGATAATCCGCGACGATTAGATGATAAAAATGAGTGACATTGGTAATAAGATATTAAAATTTCATTCGCGGCTTTGGGGTGATGCCAATCATCGCTACAAGTCTTGGGAACATTGCTACACATATTTCAATAACTCCAATGCAGAAGTAGATACTGCCTGTTTGCAAATGGCTTTTTATTTGGCAAGTTGGGGCATGTATCGAGGATCGAGTTTTTTACTCTGGAAAGACTATTTAATACATAAAGAGGTTGTTGAGCATCTTCTATCTAGAAGACACATGCAACGGATGGATTTTACGAACATCAAAAGCCAAGAAGTTGAAGAAATATTTGATTTAATCGCATGGATCAAGAATTGGTACCAAGACAATATAAAGTTCATTAACGGTGAAGAGAAGAGAGCCAACGTTACTGATACATTAGCTACAAAAATGATATTAGGCTCATTGGGCTCTATACCCGCATACGACCGCTATTTCATAGATGGTATAAGACGCAAAGGCCTTAGCTACTCTGGATTAAAACCCATCAATTTCGCATCTGTCGTGAAATTTTATAAGGAAAACCAGGAAGAGTTTCTATACGCAAACCAAACGATTCTAAAAAGTAGTGGCGTCAACTACCCCCCGATGAAGTTGGTGGATATGTATTTCTGGGAAATGGGATACGAATTAAATCAAAATTCATCGAACAACCGATAAACATGGACGCGCCAAAAAGCGGCCCTGTTAGCCGAATCGTTGTGGCCGGACGCTGTGTGTCCGGCCACAATCACCGAGGATAACATCTACTGGCTGTACGGCGTCACTCGACCGAGTGTATCGAAATGCGAAAACAAAAGGAGCTTGAATGCCATGGGCAGTATACGTCACCAAGTTGCAGATGGAGCGAAAGGACACCCCATTATCAGCCACGTCCTCAACAAACACTTGTCAGTTTGGAATTCGGCCGGGATACTTTTGAATCGGATGCGGGCTAGTATCGTGGCGGTTGTGATCGTTGTCGGCTGCCTCGTGGCATCCACATCACACGCTGGCGAATTACTGATGCAGGGTCCCTCCGTTCACTTCGGCTCCACAGACCATAACGATGCGAACCTTGGCCTCGGCTACATCGACGAGTATTACGCTGTTGGCGCCTACTACAACTCATACTCCAAGATCACAGCATACGCTGCCCTGCACTGGGAGCCGATCCACATTGACCGGCTCGAATTTGGCGCTGTGCTTGGCCTCGGAACGGGCTACAACAACACGCCCTTGAGCCCGGTAGGCTCCCTCACCGGCCGC
>QKJV01000112.1 GCA_003249165.1 Desulfobulbaceae bacterium
GTGTGGTGAAACGTCCTTTTCGATATGTCGGCCAGTTCATGCAGAGTTATCTGTTGTGCGAAACTGATGAGGCGATAGCTGTAATTGATCAACATGCTGCCCATGAAAGACTGCTTTTCGAGCAGCTCAAAAGGCAGTATTTTTCGAGAGAGTTACCCCGTCAGCCGCTGCTTTTCCCTGAGATGATCGAATGTACGCCAGAACAGATTGATGTACTGAAAATACATGAAGATGAAATTGCCCGCATGGGAGTTTCAATACAGGAATTCGGCGGCTCAAATTATGTCATTAAAACTGTTCCTGCTGTGCTCGTGCACCTTGGGCCCCAAGAGATTATTAAAGGAATATTTGATCATTTTCTCAATCAAGATGGCAAGGGGAAAGGGGAAGCACATCGGATAGATGATATTCTGGCCGTTATGGCTTGTAAGGCAGCGGTGAAGGCCCATGATGTTCTCCGGCCTGAAGAAGGTGAAGAACTGCTAAAAAGGATGGAAGAGGCGGACATCTTTTCCCACTGTCCTCATGGTCGGCCGGTTGTTAAAATTTTTAGCGCGGCAGATATAAAAAAATGGTTTTTTCGTTAGTTTAGGGAGTACAATGTTGGCAATTTCCTTACAACGTTTCAGTTGTTTTTCCGGGGCATCTCTGGAAACAAGTCTGAGCAGCGATAAGCCACAAAATACACCGTACGTAATCTATTTTTGAAAAAAATCATATTGGCGAGGTTGATTTTTGATGAAAACTGTTCCTGTTGTAGAAACAAATTTTCCTGATTTGCATTTGATCCATCGCGGGAAGGTCCGCGATCTTTATGAAGTTGAAGATAAACTGCTCATGGTGGCGACAGATCGCATATCAGCCTTTGATGTGGTGATGAGCGATCCTATACCCGACAAAGGAGCCGTTTTAACCGGCTTGTCTCTTTTCTGGTTTGATTATTTGCGTGATATCATCCCGAACCATCTTATTTCAGCCGACCCTGCCGATTATCCGGCAATCTGTTCCCCATATCGGGAACAGCTGGTCGGTCGGAGTATGCTGGTGAAAAAGGCGAAACCCCTGCCGGTGGAATGTATTGTCCGCGGTTATATTTCCGGATCATTCTGGAAGGCGTATCAGAAAAATACCACTGTCTGCGGTTTTTCCCTCCCTGCCGGGATGAAGGAATCGGAAAAATTGCCGGAAATCCTTTTTACGCCCTCAACCAAAGCAGAACAGGGTATCCATGACGAAAACATTTCACTTGAACAGATGGGTGAAATTCTCGGCCGTGCAGAGACAGAAAAAATTGCTCAAGTGTGTATAGAACTGTATCGAAAGGCCTCTGATTATGCCCGCAGTAAAGGAATAATAATAGCCGACACGAAATTTGAACTGGGCTGGTACGAAGGGGAGTTATTGCTTATAGATGAAGTACTGACGCCTGATTCGTCGCGCTTCTGGCCGGCGGATGACTACCAGACCGGTCGCGGACAGGCAAGCTTTGACAAACAGTTTCTCAGGGATTATCTCCTTACGCTCGACTGGCCACAAACCCCGCCTGCACCGAAGCTGCCGGATGAGATAATAAGTAAAACAAGGGCTCGCTATCTTGAAGCATTGGAACGGATCACAGGAAAGACATTTGCTATGTAGCCCTTTTGTTCGGATTCTTGCAGCCGTTTTATTGGCAGGATTGCTGATGAGCGGCTGCTCCATGCCATATGGTAATGACAAAACGGTAAGGGATATCATAACTCCAACCGATGTCAGCATCATAAAGTATCATGTTCGCTCATATCACGCTGATCTGAGAGAATTTGTTACACGGCTCTATGCCCGTAACCCGAAATACGAGAAGGATCTTCAGAAGCGTTTGGCGAAAATTGATTCTATTTTCCACCCGGGTTTTTTTTTAAGGCAGCAGAATAATAAGAGGTCATCGACAGAGCTTCTTTCTGCCGCTTTCAATGAGGAAAGCAAAAACGAGGATAGAGTTTACCTTCTGGGGCAAGGTCTGGTAAAAAGTATCCAGGAGGCATACTGTCTGAACAAGATGGATGTTTTTTGGTCGAGTTTGCAACTACCGTTGGAACAGCTGCAACGACTTCATTTCAATCTGAGTCAGGTTAACTGGCGTTTGAAAACATACCGTGATTCATCCGGAAAGCTTCTCTTCCTGACCAACGGCATGGGAGAAAACGGTTATCTCAATATGGGATATGAAGTGATAATGACCCGCATTCTTACTCGAATTGAGGATGATATTTACATGCGGGGTGGCCTTCCCGAGAAGTATGTCTTCCGTATGTCTACTATTTTCCTCACAATCTCTCTTTAAATTTGTCCTGGATTGAAAAAAACTAATTCCTGTTTATTGACCTGTTACTTTATTGGCCGATTTACTAAAAAGATCTTCTTTTTTCATGCCGGTGAGCGGATCGATCTGATAACTTCCTGCGAGGGCGTAAAATGATGATCCTGATGATTTTATGACATGTTCTTTTGTTTTTTCGTTTAATTCCGAGCCGATGTTGACAGTAATTGTCTCTTTGTCTGTCGTCATGGCTAACACTGCCGAATCGAGAGCTTTTCCGTCATAGTCTTTACCAAGATAGTCATTAACTGCAAGATGGGTCACCTGTTGCATGAACGCATTTAAAGCATTTGTTTCCGGTTCCAGCTGAGAATCCTCTCCTTCAATATGCCATTTTGATTCCTCGCGTGCGAGAGTAAAGCGGCCATGTTTGTTTTCCAGGGTTATTTTCTGCAATCTGTTTTTGTCAAGCTGGACATAAATTCTCCGTATCCAGGTCTCTCTGTTCACGTCAAGTTCCCAGGCTGCAATCCCGGAGGCAAGGTAGACATTATCCGAGCCCTGGACCCTGATATGGATAATCTGCGGGCCAGGAGAGCTGCCCAGATACAATATCGTTTTCTTTCCAGCTTTGGTTATAAGTTCAATCTTCTTGGAGAAAAATTTTTCGTCAACCTGGAGACGTAAATGGCTTGAAGGAGTTCTGCTCACCAGATGCTGTGACTGCAACGAAGTAAATGTCTGGACAATACGATGTACCTGGCTGTTTTCCGCCGGACAAATAACTCCACTATCGTCATGAATCATCCAGTCATTGTTGTTATTTTTTTCCAGCGAAAGTTTCTTGCCGTCGGGATCAGTTATGGTGAGTACGGAAACAGCGTCAGCCTGGATTTCAGGCAGCAGATTCACAATCTGATTTTTGTCATGTTTATCAGGCAGATAAAGCAAGGCAACAAGAAAAAGTTGACCAATAAGCAGTATCAGCAAAATAATATTAATCTTCTTCACTGGCATTATTTCACCTCAACAGCTGTAACGGTCTTTCTTTTTTACGCAGATTTGCTCCGAGAAGACTCACCAGAGCAAGAGCAGCCAAGGCAAAACCGTAATTAAGCCATTCCCAGAATGTCTGTTCTTTCCTTTCCATGGGTTTGAGGAGTCTTGCCTGAGAACCACGGGCACGGATGGTTAAAAGGTCCTCATCTGCCACTGACCAGTCAATGACATTCTGGACGAAAGCAAGACTGTTCAGAAAACGGTCCATGCCGAGTCCCTGCGCCATGTTGATAACCGTGTCTCCTGCAAATTCCGCAGACCCCAAAACGACCAGACGAGCTGAGTAAGGTGAGTGCTTTAGGAGCGGCATACGGAGTAGGTCGGTGAAATTTTGCTTATGATCAGTACTTTGAAAGTTTTCTGCTGTTTCACTATCCTGACTTTCAGCATCTTTCTTAAAGGTGGATTGTAATCTTGGGTCAGGTTTATCCGCGAAAAAACTGTCAAATTCGCCAGTCACTGCAACAGCGAGATTCTGTTGCCGGAAATTATCTCCCCCGGCAAAACCAGTATCAGGAAATTTAACGAAGTCGGGTTCAATAATCGGTGATGGATTTAACCAGGAATCATGGCTGGACTTGATCAACACAGAAACCTTTTTGCCCTCTAGCCTTTTTTCATCAAGAGAAATCGGTGAAACCCAGTTCATAGTTACTGCTGGGAGATTTGCAGTGACAGGGTTATTTGCAGCCATGTTTTCTGGTCGGACATCGACAAAATAAGGATAATCTATATGTTGTATTTCCTGGACCGTTAGCCCGCCGATATCTCGGCTGACCGGGATGGGGAATGGTTCGTTCTGTTTGTCCATAACCAACGAGTCTTCCACCATTATGCCGTAGTATTTGAAAAGCTCACCCAGACCATCCTTGATTTTCTCAACCTGGAGGGATTGTGCATAGGGGGAAAGGTCAAGCAGATACTTGCCGGCCAAAGCTACAACCGCTCTTCCTTGCATCAGATATTGGTCAACAGCAAAGCGTTCGGTATCGGTCATATCGTGGGGAGCAAAAAGCAGAAGTACATCAATATCTTCCGGGACTCTGCCTTGTTTGAGGTCGATTTTTTTCAAGTTGTAATTTTCTCGCAATAATTGCTGGATAACCTGATAATTATCTTTGGGAGCATCATGTCCCAGCATGGCCAGGGGTGACGACTGCTCCTCTAGCTGAGGAGTCCAGATGCCAATTGTTTTGGTAAAGCCTGATCCTGTGCGTTTAATCACGCCTTCAATTTCCTGGCGAAGTTCCGTTTCTCCCATATCCGGGGTAAGATAGAGGCGTTCAATGGCATTACCGGTCTGAAGTAACAAATGCAGGTAAAAAGTTTTTTCGGAAAAGAGAGAAGTTTTTATCGGTTCTATTCCATATTCTTCTTTCATTTTCTGCAGTTCAATTTTAGACAAGGAGTCTGGATTTTTTTCTTTAAACTCCATTTTGCCACCGGAGTCTTTTTGCAGCTCTTTTGCTACTTTTCGAATAAGATCCGGCATGGCTTGGAGAGATTCCGGCAGTGTCTTTGGAGTAGTGATACTGATAACTTTATAGTCGGTTGGATTTTTTTCAAAAATAGAAGCCAGAGACTGAAAACCGTAAATAACCTTTTTGATTGATTTGGTGAGATCGTACTCCGGATTGCGTAGTGTAACATCGAGCTGTCCGTCCGAGCGAGGCTTGATTTCGATAAGATCGTTGAACCCAAGGGTG
>QKJV01000351.1 GCA_003249165.1 Desulfobulbaceae bacterium
AAAATTGGCAAACGGGGAACATTATCCTATTTTATTAAAAACCGCTTATAGCCAGACAGAAATGAATCAGCATCCTTCCCTCTACCTCGATCCACGATGCACCGTCAGCTGAACGAACCCTCCGAAATAGGTCGTCGCTTTTTATTTGTCTTCTATATCGGCTGCTGTATAACAGCAATCATTCTTGGGGTAATGGGTCTTGTCAAGGGGGATATACCGTATTTCGGCGGGGCTGCGTTGTTGGGAGGGGTTTGTTTTCTTTTTAAAAAACATGGGGAAAACCAACTGCACTTTAAAAGACTTGCTCGGTCCTTTCCATATGGAGATGCAGAGGATAACCTACCCGATCCTATTCGAAAACAGGTTAAAAGCATCTTCAAGGCATTTCATGAGAACCATGACTGGCAGCAGCGCCTTGAGTTACGCAGAAAGTTGACCGAAATGATACATGAAACACCGGAACTGCTTGAAATTTATCCGGAGGAAATTTCAGCCATTAAACCTAACCTAGCCTCACACACGCCGCATATTTAAAAATCATTTTGTTTGTACGATTTCTGTTGCACATATAATAATTCAAGCATACATAATAGACATATAATTCCTCTGTACTTATATTAGTTGAGCACTTAACTAACTTTTTTAATTACGCTAAATTTGAGTATCATCAGATTGTTCCGGATTGCTTTCTGCAACCAGCCTTCATGCATCCCCTAAAACATTATGAACAGAGCTAATATATTAATCAGCATTGCCATTGCTGTTATCTGCATCAGTTTCTGGGCCTTTCTTAATCAACCCGAAACTGAACCGCCCTGGCCTGAACGTATCCAGGGTTTTTCTTTCTCACCCATGCGGGAAGGCCAGAGTATCATTCAACATGTTCTGCCCACAGAGGAAGAAATAGACAGTGATCTCGCTCTGCTTGCTGATAAAACCTATGCGGTGCGGACTTATACCATGGAGGGAACCCTGGCGCAAATTCCTGCCCTCGCCCGCAAACACGGGCTTAACGTGACGCTAGGAGCATGGCTTGATAAAGATCTGGAAAAAAATGAACAGGAAATTGAAAAGCTCATATCCGTCGCCAGAGAAAATTACCGTAACGTGGTCCGGGTGATTATCGGCAATGAAGCTGTTCTTCGTGGAGAACTGACGGTTGAACAACTCTGCGGCTATCTTGACCGGGTGCGTGAAGCTCTGGACATACCGGTAAGTACTGCCGAACCCTGGCATGTCTGGTTTAACCACAAGGAACTTGCGAGCCACGTTGACTTTATTGCAGTTCATATGCTGCCTTACTGGGAAGGAGTCGATGTGGAGCGGGCAGTTGATTATGTAGTCGACCACATTAACCTGCTCAAAGCAACATTTCCGGATATGCAGATCATAATCGGTGAAGTCGGATGGCCAAGTAATGGTCGCACCCGTTATTCAGCTGTAGCATCGCCGGCTAATGAAGCCACTTTCCTCCGTCGCTTCCTGGCCAGGGCGGCTGAAGAACAATATATTTATTACGTTATGGAGGCATTCGATCAACCCTGGAAAAAGGTTTCAGAAGGATCTGTCGGAGCCTACTGGGGGGTTTATGATGTTTACAGGAAACCCAAATTTGCCTTTTCCGAGCCAATCGTTGAAATTCCCGAATGGCGCCTATTAGCTGGAATTTCCATTGGTATCGCTCTTATCACCTTCGCTTTTCTGCTGATAGACAGTAAAACGCTGAGCAAACGCGGCAGAGGTTTTCTCGCTGTCATTGCCTTCGGTGCTGCCAGTGGTGCAGTGTGGATTGTCTACAGTTACTCCCGTCAATATCTCAGTTTAGTTACAGTTTTGGTCGGCTTGCTGATGATTGTCGGAATGATCGGGGTGACAGTGGTACTGCTGACGGAAGCGCATGAATGGGCGGAAGCAACATGGGCAGCGAGTAGACGTCGACAATTCAAGCCCGTTTCACTTGATGAAGACAAATTACCGATGGTGTCTGTCCATGTTCCGGCTTACAACGAGCCACCGGATATGCTCAAGGAGACTTTGGATGCTCTGGCGGCTCTGGATTATCCCAATTACGAAGTAATTGTTATTGATAACAACACGAAAGACCCGGCCGTCTGGCAACCGGTTGAGGCTCACTGCGCAAAACTTGGTTCCCGCTTTCGCTTTTTCCATGTTGATCCCTTATCAGGATTCAAGGCAGGTGCGCTCAATTTCGCTCTTGCCCGTACTGCGCCTGAAGCAGAAGTCGTTGCCGTTATTGACAGCGATTATACCGTGGCAAAAAACTGGCTTCGTGATCTTGCCCCTCAGTTCAGTAATCAGAATATCGCAATTGTCCAAGCGCCGCAGGACTACAGGGATGACAGGGAAAACCTGTTCAAAGCAATGTGCTATGCCGAATACCAAGGTTTTTTCTACATAGGCATGGTGACCCGTAATGAACGAAATGCCATCATCCAGCACGGCACCATGACTATGGTTCGCCGATCAGTTCTGGAGGAAGTGGACGGCTGGGCGGAATGGTGTATTACCGAAGACGCTGAGCTGGGGTTGAAAATATTCGAAAAGGGATACGAAGCCGTTTATATAGCTGAAAGCTATGGGAAAGGATTGATGCCTGACACCTTTATCGACTTCAAAAAACAACGATTCCGCTGGGCATACGGAGCGGTGCAGATTATGCGCCATCATGTAAAAGCATTATTTTTTGGGAAAACGAACCTTACGTTTGGTCAACGTTATCATTTTATCGCTGGCTGGCTTCCCTGGATGGCTGACAGCCTCAACCTGCTGTTCACCGTCGCGGCGCTTTACTGGTCACTTGGCATGTCTTTTTTCCCAAAAATTATAGACCCACCTCTTGTGCTTCTTTCAGCCATGCCACTTACCCTGTTTATCTTTAAACTTGCCAAAATGTTCTATCTTTACCGCAGCAGGGTAAACGCCACGGTTTCCCAGACCTTTGCATCGGCTATAGCCGGTCTCTCCCTGTCACACACTATTTCCAAGGCAGTCATGACCGGATTTGTCACCAAGAGCAAACCGTTTTTCCGCACTCCGAAAATGGCAAGTGCACATGCCTTGCTGCGGGCCATGCTTTCAGCCAGGGAAGAATTTCTGGTTATGACAGCTCTCTGGTGCGCAGCTTACAGTGTAAAACAGGCACAAGTGGTAGACTCACCCGACCTGCTGGTCTGGATAATAGTTTTGCTTGTACAGTCGATTCCCTATGTTTCTTCTGTGATCCTTGCTCTGATAAGTGGTTTTACCCGGCTTCCGAAAAAAATTATTCAAGATATGACCCAGACGCCGGCTATTGATGCGGAAGAGGCCACTGCACTGGCGAAGAAATAATTATCCTGATAAGAAAAATACCGGCAATGTACGTTGATAAACCCTGTTCCTTGTGAGTGTTGAGGCTGTCCGCTCTTTGAAAAAATTTAAGAAAATCTATATTGAGATTACGAATAACTGTAATCTTCTATGCAGTTTCTGCCACAAAAGCAACAGATCCAGAGCTTTTATGAATCCTGTTGATTTTGCCTTTATTTTAGGGCAAATTAAAGGACAAACAGATTTCCTTGCCCTGCATGTCCTTGGCGAACCGCTTTTGCATCCACAACTTGCGCTGCTCCTTGAGAAGTGCCAGCAGGAAACTTTGCGGGTCAACATAACAACAAACGGCACTCTGCTTAAATCAAGAATGCCTGTTCTTTTTGCAAGTAGTCAGGTGATACGACAAATAAATATTTCCTTGCACTGCATAACAGATTCCAAAGTAAAACAGTGTTTAAATCCTGCCAGCTACTTAACAGAAGTCTTTGATTTCATAAGCAAAGCTATCAGCTCAACGTCGATCTTGATCAATCTGCGTCTGTGGAACATAACAGATGAAAAAGATTCAGCCCAACAGCATAATGAATATATCCTGAAAGAGTTAGAAAATTTCTTTTGCCTGCCATACCGGCTCAAGAATGAGTTGACACCAGGCCAGGGTATCAGATTGCACCCCAAGGTATTCCTCAGCCAGAACAGGCGCTTTGTCTGGCCACATACAGCAGAGACAGGATCGAACGACCGGGGTTTTTGCCGAGGATTGCGCGATCATGTAGCAATTCTTGTTGACGGGACTGTAGTCCCATGCTGTTTTGACGCGGAAGGAGATATCGATTTGGGGAACATCTACCTTCAGCCCCTCGCCGAAATTGTGACAAACGCCCGCGCTTCAGCTATGCGACAGGAATTTTCCCGAAGACGGGCACTGGAGGGACTCTGCAGACGCTGCACCTACAAGCAGATGTTCGAGGCAGCCGGCCGGCCGCAACCGATATGGCCGCCTCAATTCAATCAACTTGCGGGCCAGTATTCATCAGAAAGCATACTGGGCGGAGACGACCAAACCATCGCCAAAGGCGGACGGAATTCCACCTGAATAAAGATTTTCCGAACCGGTATGACAATATGCGGCTATCAGGGTGAGATCGTTGATCATCCAGGCCACATGTGCTTCCCACAGGGAGTGGGTGTTCGCCCCCGAATCATCAACCTCGCTCCCCTGCTGATACTCCCAACCAACAATGAGGTTTTCCATTGGAATGAATTCAATATTGCCAAAGAAACCTTCATCCCTATCATTGCCAAAACCGAGCACACCACGCACATGCCCCTCGGTGGAAAGAATACCCGCATTAAGAACAACTGGTATTGGTAACACTGTAATCGTTTTTGTGGCGACTAGATAATAATCTTCAGAAGACTTATCATCCACAAATGGGAGAGATTTAACGTCGAAATTTGTTCTCTTATGAATGATACCGACGGAAACAGCCGGCATATAGGGCAAACCAAAAGCACCTTCGGTAATCAGGTTCACCTTCGCTGAAAAATTGTTTTTATCGATTACCCCGGGGATTATATCAATATCCACCCATTCATGGCTGTAACCGATTTCTAACCGATTATAAAAACTGAGATTAAAGCCTGCCGCATCCCATTTAATATCGCTGTCCGGCAGACTGATATGCCAGGCTCCTATATTCGGTTTACCGACTACGGAACA
>QKJV01000352.1 GCA_003249165.1 Desulfobulbaceae bacterium
CAAAATCCATCAACGGCGGCGCGCCGAAGTTCTCCACTTCCGTACTTATTCCTAAGTCCGACACCGTCACCGTGACTAAGATTAAGGCGGCTATTCAGGCGGCCTACGAGGAAGGCCAGGGTAAGCTGCGCGGAAGCGGCAAAACTGTGCCTCCGCTCTCCACTCTGAAAACGCCCCTCCGCGACGGAGATGTCGAACGCCCGGACGATGAGGCGTACAAGGGTTGCTGGTTCGTAAACGCCAACAGCAATAACGCTCCCGGCGTCGTGGATGTCCACTGCCAGCCCATCTTTGACACCTCGGAAATCTACTCCGGCGTGTATGCCCGTGTGTCTCTCAGCTTCTATGCTTTTAATTCTAACGGGAATAAAGGCGTCGCCTGCGGTCTTCAGAACATCCAGAAAATCAAGGACGGCGACTCCCTCGGCGGCAAAGCGAAAGCTGAAGACGATTTTAGCGACGGCTATCAGAGTGATGCCAACGACGACTTCCTGGGTTAAGGGAGGGCTGACACTATGACAAACATCCAGTCAATGATGCTTGCGGTCTGCTTTGGTGCCGTGGTAGGGACTTTCATCGGCAACATTTTCACTATCGTAAAGTTTGCGATTGATGAGCGCAGAGAGAAAAAACGAATCCGCAAAGATAACAAAGAAATACAGTAACCAAAACGGGCGGCGGAGGGAGACAGTCTTTCTCCGTCGCTTTTCATATGGAGGAAACGAATATGTACGATGACAGCTATTACGATTACCTCGACTATATCGAGGGCAAATGCATGAACGATTCAGAAGACTGCGGCTGCCCGGAGGAGGATGACGATGAGGACTCTCGAAATTGACATTGAGACATTCAGCAGCGTGAGCCTACAGAAATGTGGAGTGTATAAATACGCTGAATCTCCGGATTTTCAGATTATCCTCTTCGGATACAGTATGGACGGCGGCGAGGTGAAGGTTGTTGACCTTCTGCAGGGTGAAACCATACCGCAGGATATTCTTGACGCCCTCACGGACGATGCCGTTATCAAATGGGCGCACAACAGCGGATTTGAGCGGGTGTGCCTGTCACGGTACCTCGCCGATATGGGCGTCAGTCTCGACTCCTTCCACGATAACCATCCGCTGTCACAAGAGTATGGCCGTTTTTTGAACCCATCATCTTGGCGCTGCTCCATGACCTGGGCGGCTTATCTCGGCCTTCCGCTCTCCCTTTCGGGAGTCGGAGAAATACTCGGTCTTGAAAAGAAAAAGCTGACTGAGGGCAAGGAACTCGTTAAATTCTTCTGCCAGCCATGTGCGCCAACAAAGGCAAACGGCGGCAGGACGAGAAATCTGCCCTTCGACGCCCTGGAGAAGTGGGAGCTTTTCAAATCCTACAATCTGCGCGATGTGGAAGTCGAAATGCAGATTCAAAGAAAACTGGCGAAGTTCCCCGTGCCTGATTTCGTGTGGGACGAGTATCACCTGTCCGAAGAAATAAACGACAGAGGCATCGGCGTGGATATGCCTTTCGTATCCGCTTGCCTGTCCCTGGATGCAAGGTCAACAGACGCGCTGACCGAAGCCATGCGAGAACTGACCGCACTGGAAAACCCCAACAGCGTGGTGCAGGTCAAGGGTTGGCTTGCGGATAACGGGCTTGAGATAGACACCCTCGGCAAAAAGGAAGTGTCGGCACAGCTAAAGAACGCTCCGGCGGAGCTTGTGCCGGTGCTGCAGTTACGACAACAGCTTGCGAAATCATCCGTGAAGAAATATACGGCAATGGAAAATGCCGTCTGCGCCGACAGCCGTGTCCGTGGAATGTTCATGTTCCTCGGAGCCTCGCGCACGGGCCGGTTCGCGGGGCGGCTTGTTCAGTTGCAAAATCTGCCCCAGAACCATATCCCTGACCTTGACGAAGCCCGCGCTCTCGCCGGAGCCGAAGATTACGACGCTCTTGAAATGCTGTATGAGGATATCCCGGATACCTTGTCCCAACTTATCCGCACTGCTTTCATGCCGCAGAACGGCAGGAAGTTTATCGTGGCGGACTTCTCGGCAATCGAGGCAAGGGTCATATCGTGGTTTGCCAAAGAACAGTGGAAATTGGACGCTTTCGCCAAGGACGAGGACATTTACTGCGCCACCGCTTCGCAGATGTTTCATGTCCCCGTGGTCAAGCACGGCGTAAACGGCGAGCTCCGGCAGAAAGGCAAGGTCGCGGAACTGGCCTGCGGTTACGGCGGCTCCGTGGGTGCGCTCAAGGCGATGGGCGCTCTGGAGATGGGACTAAAGGAGTTGGAGCTTCAGCCCATCGTGGATTCATGGCGCGGTGCGAACCCCAATATCGTCAAGTTCTGGTGGGCGATCGACCGGGCGGCAAAGGCGGCTATCAAGGGCAAGACACATACATCCGCTAAGGTTATATATTGCAGTACATCATAGGTTCTACTCGCACCGTTATTGTAACTGGGATAGGCATTGACGACTCTTGCATTAAACCACTGGTCAAGGATCGTATTATATGCCACTGCCTTTTGTTTTTCTTTACCTGTTTTTGCATCAACAACAGTAAACTCAAATTTATTATGCACATTTGCTTTTTCTTGTAAATTCATATTGCCCTCCTAAATTGGTAAGCTTGATACAGCTGTAAGTATTACACTAACCCCTTGAACAGTTGCCGCTGCCGTTTCCTTATGGACTGAATAACGAAACACTGCATTTACAAGGATTACTCTTGGGTTATTTATCTCAGCATTTACGGTTTCATTTTTTGCATTGCCGTATAAACTGATAATTTCTCTTGCAACAGAGCCTGACAATGCTTCCAATGGGTGCTTTTGACCGGGATGTTTAAAATAATAAGCCCCACGGCTCTCGGCAATGCTTATTGTCACATCAATGCTTCTGACAAAATTAGGTGACACTGTAATAACAAGCGCCTGTAATACACTGTCATAACTTACACTGGCTACAGTCATAGTCGGCGTTATGGTAATTTTTGACGCCAAGTCCTCCAGCACTGAAGATATCGGGAGGTTCAAAAACAGCTTGAAACCGGATGCGTTTTTTGCATCAACGTTTATTTTCTCTGTTCTTGTAACCGACAGCGTAGGTGCGGTAGTGGGATATTGTAAAAACCACAAGCCTTCAATATCGGCCACAGCATGGTCAGTGCCATCACTTTGAAGAAAAACATTCTTTGTATTTTCAATCAGGCAGACAACATTTTGCACCTGTGCATTGACGGTTTCAGGTCTGAAGGACATCCCGGCATAATTCCTTTGGGAAAGCGTCCATTTTATTTGTCCTGCGTTTTCACAGACAAAACCTATTCTGAAATCATTGGTGCGGAATACCGATAGTGTGTTGTTCCCAGTGCCAAGTTCGGTTACTTCATAGGACGGTTCCCATATAAGCTCACCTGTATCCTGATAGCAAAATGCTCTGTAATATACCTTGCCACCCTTTAAATATCCGACAATTAGTCCTTGATCGAGACCTAACATTAAAGTAGACCGCCAGCCTTTGCATACGCTGATTTGTGATACTCCAATATCAAGAATAATTTGTGTTGCCCCATCATCCCACTTTTGAGCATAAAGGGCATCGTCGGTTCCTATCCAAAACAAATAGGGTGTTTCCTCGGTTTCGAGGATGTACCAGCGATTATTGGCTTCCAATACCCAATTACCGTTAAACTCAATACCCACATCCTTTGCGTTAGTAAGCGTCCAAATGTATTGCCAAGGGTTATCAAGGTCAGCAGGAAAATGGCGTTCATAGACTTTTGTGATTCCATTATCAATACAAACGGCATAGGCTCTTGACGGCGTTTTTTCACCCGGTAGTTGCCGAATTGCCACATCTCCAAAAGCAGAGGGAATATCCTCATGGATTGGTTCTGAAATTAAGGTGTTGACCGTTGCCTGCGTCGCAACAAGCCGTAAGTTTGGCTGTGCTTCCGTTGCTTCAATCTGCCATTTTTCATTCAGTTTATCTATAAGCGCCTGCGGAATATACTTCATTGACTACACCTCCACTACTTTGGAGAGTGTGGCAGTTACCTCATAATACCCCAATGTGAGCCTTTTAAAATCAGTAAGTTCAATAATTCTGCCGTAGTAAATACCTGTGTTTACCCTCACTTCCAAAAGGGAAGCGGCATCCTCCGCTTGCGAAAGCAACCGTTTGCTGTCTTCCGTAACATACAGCTTTAATTCATAACTTATGGTAGGCGCACCGATACGCTGAATATATTGCTGCCCGTCAAGGGTATTATGGATGGTGCGGATAACATCCTGTTTTTCAAGAAGGCTTACAAAACGGGTTATTACCTCGTTTGTATCACGGTTTTTGAGTAAAGCCATTATCTGCGCACCTCCTTTCTCAACTCATCGATAATAATATCCACAACACCTGTTAATTCACTTTTTGCATTGATACCTTCGACCCGGATTGTGCCGGTGTGGTTATATGTCATGGAAGATACTCCTGCATAAGCGGGATGCAGTCCGTTCAGGCTTGCGTTAATATCAAAGTTTGTGGGAATAGCTTTTTTCATATCCTTTTCAACGGATGTCATTGCCTTTAAAAATCCCGAACCCAGACCTTCGCCCATGTTGCCGCCGATACCGGCAAAGACTGTTGACGGGGAGTGAATGCCAAGCAATCCTTTAACTCCGTCTACAATTCCACTAAAAAATCCAGTGACCTTATCGGCTATCCATTTACCCATGCTCACTATACCGTCCCATAAACCTTTAACGATATTTACACCAATTTCTCCAACCATACCTACGGCTTTTCCAAGACCGATTACGATTGCTGCGATGATTTCCGGCAGTTTTGCCACAAGCTGGGGTATGGCTTTAATAAGCCCGACCGCTAACTGGATAACGAGTTTTATGCCCATTTCGATTATTAAGGGAAGGTTGTTTGTTATGAAATCTATGATTGATGTAATTATCCGGGGCAGAGCATCTATCAGTTTCGGCAATGCATTAAGAAGTCCTGTAGCTAAGCCTTGAATAATTGCAAATGCAGCCGCAAGGATTTTATCCATGTTAGCAAGCAGGGTTTCCACAATGAGGATGATGGCGTCGACAATGGACGGAATCAGTTCCGGCAGAGCATCACCTAAGCCTTCTGCAAGCGCAGTCACCAATTGTATCGCTGCTTCGACAAGGAGAGGCAAGCTGTCCACTAAAGCGTCGATGATGGTCATCACCGCTTCGACCGCTGCCGGTATAAGTTCGGGCAGAAGTTTTAGAAGAGTGTTCAGCACCTGTGTGAACAGCTCCGTTACCGTTTGTAGCAGCATTGGCAACAAGTCGCCTATCGCCTGTAAAATCGCATCAGCTGCTGCAGGCAGAGCCGCAACGATATTTTGCAAGACCGGCACGATGTTTTTAACCACCGACTGGAAAGCGTCCACAAGGTTCTGCGTCAGGTTAGTCATATCAGCATTGGCGTTTCCAAGCCCTGCCGTAAAAGAACCGAGGGCAGCTTGCAACAGACCGATAGAGCCAGAGATTGTCTGCGTGGATTCTCTTGCGAAGTTGCCCGCATACTGCTCGGTGTTTTCAAAAAACATCTGCATGGCAACCTCAGCTTTTTCGGCTTGGGTCGCACTTGACCAAGTAAAGTCAAGCCCTTTGGCGAGAGCGTAGGCTTCAATGTTAGTTGCGTTCATGGCGACGCCAAGGTTATCCATCATTGTGAAGTTTCCCTTTGCCGCGCCGGTAACAGCCTCCATTGCCATTGACATATCAATGCCCATGACAGATGCCATGTCTGCCGCTCGCTGCATCGCTTTTTCGGTCAACTCAAGCGACTTTTGTTGCTCAAGACCAGAGCCTTGGAAAAGCGCTCCCATCTTGTTTGCCGTGGCGAGGTAGTCACTCTGGCTTACGCCGAGATTTTTATAGGCTTCCTCGCCAGTCTTTTGAATTCTCGCAGCATACTCGCCGAATACGGCTTCTGAACCGCCGAGGTTCTGTTCCAATTCACCAAACTGCTGCACGACTTCTTTGCCGAGTTTTATAGCGGCGGCTCCAGCTGCCACAGCCACCGCACCCATTGACGCGCCTATACCTTTGAGGATGCCGCCCAGCTTCTCAAACTTACCGCCGGACTTTTCCGCTTCATTTGCGGTGTCCTTCAATTCGTCTCCGAGGTCGTCGGTGGCTTCAGCGGAGTCATTAAGTTCCCGCTCCATTCCGTTGAGTTCAGCCTTGGCGTTGTTAAGCTGGATAGCCCAGTTCTGCGTCCTTTTGTCGTTTTCACCGAAACTTTCGGCGGCGTTCTTAAGGGCGGATTCAAGGGCAGAGATTTTATCCTTCTGTGCTTCGATGGCTTTATTCAGCACCTCGTGCCGAGCAGCAACCGCCTGTATTGATTTGTCGTTCTTATCAAACTCGGAAGCAACAAGTTTCATCTCGCTTCCAAGCACCTTAAAGGACTGGTTGATGTCGCGCAGGGCGTTCTTGAATTCTTTTTCGCCCTCCAGACCTATCTTCAGTCCGAAATTATCAGCCATTTGCGCGCCACCACCTTTCTTAAACAAGTTCTGACGGAATAATTTCTTCAATAAACATCTCGCGCTTGGGCTTTGCCAAGCCGAGGTACTGCCTGTGGCACTCCCACAAGTCCATCAAAAGACCGATAGGCGCGAGCCACGTTTCGTCTTCTGAGCGGTTTAGATGAACTGTGCCGTAATAGAGAAGTCGGGTAAACAACTCATCGTCGCTTACCCGACCTCCGCGTTTTTTGGGTCTGTCTCGCTTTCGATATTTCGAGCCGTTCCTTTGAACATCGCCTCGGTTATCGCCGCTTTGTAGGTCGCCAATTCCAAAGGCGTGGTAAGCAGTTCAACTTCCTCCTCTGTAAGCGGTTCCTGCGGTTTGTCTTTGTGCTTCAGATTGTGGATGAGAATGGACTGATTCGCAAGTAACGTAATCAGCCATATAATTTCATCGAGGGCAAGTTCAAAATTCTCTGCCTTGAGCAGTTTTTCCCCGAGATTTTCAAGCCCACCGTAGCGACGAGCGATTTCCTTGGTTGCACGAGTTGTGAGGACTAAGGTGTACTCCGAGCCTCCGATGTTGATTTTTGCACTTCTTTCGTTATCCATCTGTCAGCCCTCCTTATACACCAGACACGAATGTCGGTTCATAGACAGCGGTATACCAACTGCTGATGACAGTTGACTCGATGTCACTGTCGTCTTCGTCAGCTTCCGCTTTCCACGGGTGCAGGTTGCCTGTTGCTGTTTTATTTCGGCGAATTACAGTCCCCTCGATTGTTGGGGTAGAAAAAGTGATGCTATCGCCCTTAGTGGCAAGATTGGTGGATGGCACTCCGAATTTTACGCGGTAGAGCCAGAAGTGTAAGTGACTGTGCGGCGCTTCGCAATTCACTGATGCAGAGGTGGAGTTCACTCATCTTGCTCATCAGGATTTCCTCCTTTCTCGGTTGACTCATCTCGCTTTTGGAGTGCGAGCAGCTTCTTGGCGAGACGTTTGGACACGATGCTTATCGCTGTCAGGATACCTGCGAGTTCTTCGTCAAGGTCGACATCGCGCAAGTCTGTGTCCGTGTTTTTGGCCTTTGTTTCCATTGGTCTACCTCCATTTCTGAGGGAGGTTTAATCCCCTCACCATCCACAGGACAGCGAGGGCAGGTTTGGCAACCGAGGTCGAAAGTTTTTATTCAGCATCCATAATGCTGCGTAGTTTCTCAATGACCTTTTGCTTGCGTTTGCCGACAGCCTGATGGGATATACCGATTTCAGCGGCATAGTCCCGCTCTGTGCGGTCATTGTAGAAAAGGGCGTTTATGAGCGATTGCTCGTCAGGGTCTAAATCGTTAAGGGCTGCTACAAGCTGTTCGAGGAGTAACTTGTCTGCTACCAACTCAGCCAAATCCACTGAATCAGCGACTTCGTAGCCTTCTTCGTTGAACTTGTTTAGGGAAAGGTCACTGCCCTCGCGGGACTTTTTGCAGGTACGGCAGTCCTTAGTGCAACGGAAGCCGTTCTCATCACGGCATCTCTTGGCGCGCTCCTTTCGCTTGTGTTCCGCCCAAAGTGGGCGTTTGTAGGCTCTGTAGACTTCTTCCGTGACAGGAATTTGCTCTCCGTCGATTTCGATAAAACGTTCTTTGCTTGTATTGTCATTGTTGAAGTTATTTGTCATAAACTTGACTCCTTTCAATTATGCAAGGAGCCAAGCAAGGGCAATATAAAGAGCCGGGTGGGTCACGAAACACAAATAGCCGGATGGTTACGAACTTGCGTTCCGTAACTCATCCGGCTATTTGGTAGCTCTCACTCGGCTCCGTTGCTCGGTACGAATTTACTATAAAGTTTGTTGATTGATTAACTGTTACGCCTGTTGCAGACTTGATTAAGGGCTTGCCCGTGGTAAGGGATGCTTAGAGTGGTATGCCATACGCATCATCTCCTTTCGTTACTTTCTTATGTATTGGCGGCTTTCAGTTCTGACATCTCGTTGCAGGGAATTGATACAAACTTGCCGCATTGCGGGCATTTGAGCGTGACCTCAACATCCTCTTTGGGCAGTCGAGATATGTCAAAGGCACGGCGGTTACAGTTGGGACATTTCATCTTTTTCTTTTCCATCGTGCTGATCCTCCTTACAAAATGAACTATAACGCTACACAGCTATTTAGCGAAGTTGTGAGGTAAAAAAATAGGGACGCATTGAGCAAAGCTCGTGAACGTGGGTACTCACATTTAAAAAATGATGAGACCCAGTTCGTCGAGCCTTATACCGACCGACTCCTTGGAGACAACATAGAAGTCAGCCAGTTTCTCAATTATCCATTTGCGGGCGGGGATGAGCTGCCGTTTTACATATGGGTTAACCTTGCTTTCCGATTCAAACTGCTCAACCAGCGTGCAGAAGGTCTGCACTGGCATAAGGATGCGTGGGGCAACGTTAATGGCTTGCCACTCCATCCACATTTCATCAGTCCACTCACCCTGCTTTGTATTATCGAGTATGGTAGTAGGGCATTTATAGACCTTTGCAGCACGTTTATCAATTACAGATTGCAAAATGTGATAGTCGCGGTGTTTCCACCAATGAAAACTCTCGTGGGCGATAGTGTTGTTTTGACACCCTATGTTACGTTGGTTGAGCGTGTCGGGGTCAATAATCATTGTCCCCCAGCGTACCTTGATCTCCTTGTACTCCTCGGTTTCGGGAAGATAGATTTCTACCAATCCGCTTGTGAAACACATTTGTCCGTAGATGCTTAAGTCCTCGGTAAGGTGCCACTCGCAGATGCGGAGTCCCATCTTTTTTGTGACAACATCACGAATAGGCACTGGCATAGGGCTCTCCAGCGCCTTCGGATAGTATTCGCTCAAAAACTCGGTCGCAACGGCTTCGAAGTCGGTCTTTGTATAATGAGGCACAAGGTCATTTGTAATATTGGTCATAGGCAGGTATTACTCCTTATTATCCATCTCTTCCACAACCTTCTTCCAGAAGTCGTCTCCGAGATTTTTACTGTTGGCACGACGCAGGGCAATACGGACGTGCGGGAGGTTGGCGTCCATAATATACTCAGGTAAATCGGGTGCGGCTTCAGCACGTTCGCGCCCGGCGAGGTCGAGTAATTCCGTACGCTCCGTTTCATCTAAGTTCAGGACTTCTGCTATTTTTTCGAGGAATTTCATTTCGGGAGGGTTGCGCCTTCCTTTAATAATATCCGACAGATATGTTGCCGTCACGCCCATTGCATTGGCGATGTCCTTCAGCATGATGTCAGTGTTGCCGGCTCCTCTGCCGCGACGTTTTTGGTCAATGTATTGACCGAATTCACCAGCCATAGTCGTTCTCCTTTCTTAATCGTCAAATAGCTTCTACGCTAATCAGCTTATTAGTATTATAACCGATTAAAAATACATTGTCAATACCTGTCCTGAAAAATTACAAATATCCATATACCAGCCACTGGTGCTGGGTTTACAAATCGTAATCGAAGCATAAATCTTGCAATCGCAATTCTTAGTATTGCAATCTAAATACATATCTGCTATAATAAATTGTAATTCAGAGCGACTCAATGTGAAGCGAAAGGAGTGCTTGAATGGCTATCAGCTACAAGAAATTATGGAAACTCCTGATTGACAGGGACTTGAAAAAGAAAGACCTGCGCCAGATGGCGGGTATCAGTGCCTCATCAATCACGAAGCTCGGAAAAGACGAGAACGTGAATACTGAGATATTAGAGCGTATATGCAAGGCACTTGATTGCGACATCTCTGACATCATGGAGATGCGCCCGTGACGCACACAAATATGTCAATCGAATGGAGGAAAATATGGCTACTAATTTTACACCACACCAGAAGCGGTACTTTGCCGAACAACTAACGCTCTTACGCCCTGCGCGTGAAATAGAAGCACTTGCCTCGTCTATGTCAGGCGTAAGGGTCGATTTGAACCCACACCAAGTGGAAGCTGCTCTTTTTGCATTGCGATCACCTATTTCTAATGGTGCATTGCTCGCTGACGAAGTTGGGCTTGGAAAGACAATAGAAGCAGGTCTTGTTCTTGCACAGTTTTGGGCGGAGCGCAAACAACGCATCCTGCTTATACTTCCTGCCTCGCTCCGCATTCAATGGAAGACGGAACTGGAGGAAAAGTTCAACATCCCCTGCGTCATCATCGAACGTCCGAAACGACGCAAAGGCGTGATGCCATCGGCTAACCTTTTCATGCAAGCAACGCACGACAGAAAGGTAGCGATATGCTCATATGAGTTCGCTTCTGCAAGCAAGGATAGCATTGCGGCTGTCCCTTGGGATTTAGTAATTGTCGACGAAGCGCACAGGCTTCGCAATATATATAAGAAGACAGGTAACGCCCGCGCTAAGAACATCAAACAGGCTTTAGGCGGCAGGAAGAAGTTACTCCTTACTGCTACTCCGCTCCAAAACAATCTCAAAGAGATGTATGGATTAACCACAATCATCGACGAACATATTTTTGGTGATGCCGCTGTGTTTGCGGCCACACCAATACCAGAACTTCGCTTGCGGCTTCGCAACTTCTGCAATCGAACCCTTCGTCGTGACGTATCCGATACGGGCTACATAAAGTTTACACGTAGGCAGGTTATCACTCGACCTTACACTCCGGGTGACACAGAGCAGGAACTTTATAATCGTATGTCGGAATACTTGCAGCGTGACCACATTCGAGCCTTGCCGGATAACGGGCGACAGCTTGTAACTATGGTCATCCGCAAACTCCTTGCTTCGTCGTCGGCAGCGGTTTCAAAAACCCTGCAATCACTGATTAACAAGCTGGAGGCTTTGCAAGAAGGTTATGAGGATAATTTGGAAAACGACCTCTCAGAAGACTTTGAAGCCTATGGTGAATACAGTGAGGAATACATCGACGAAGATGAGTCAGACAATGAAGCTTTCAATGAGAGCAGACAGCGTGACAGGCAGGAAATTATTAAAGAAAAAGAACTATTGAGGAGTATTAAAGCCCTTGCGGACAGCATAAGCCGCGATGCGAAAGGCGATGACCTATTAACCGCACTTCAGGTGGGATTTACGCTTGCGGAAGAGAGCGTTGTCGAGGTGGACGGTAAAAAGGGAGCGCACAAGGCTGTTATCTTTACGGAAAGCACACGCACTCAGCAGTATGTGCTTGAGCTATTAAATGACGGCGGATATGAGGGTCAGGTCGTGCTTCTGAATGGTTCAAACAATGACGATATTTCAAAGAGAATATACGCCGAGTGGAAAGAGCGACACAAGGACGATGGAAAAATTACCTCTTCCAAAGCCGCCAACATGAAAGCAGCCATAGTGGAGGAATTCCGCGACCGTGCTACCATCCTTATTGGGACGGAAGCAGCGGCCGAAGGTATCAACTTACAGTTCTGTAATATGGTCGTGAATTATGATCTTCCGTGGAATCCACAGCGTGTGGAACAGCGCATTGGTCGTTGCCACCGTTATGGACAGAGATACGATGTAGTCGTGGTTAACTTCGTGAATCAGAACAACGCCGCCGACAGACGTGTTTATGAACTGCTTGAAACCAAATTCCGACTGTTCGAGGGTGTGTTTGGTTCGTCGGATGAAGTGTTGGGCGCTTTGGAGCGTGGCATCGACTTTGAGCGGGCAGTATACGACATTGTCCAAAACTGCCGAACCGATGCAGACATAAACCGCGAGTTTGACGCCTTGCAGCAGCAGTACGCCGACATCATTGCGGAGCAGAAAGCCCAGACCATTCAGCAGGTTATGGAGTTCTTTGATGAAGACGTTACCGCCAAGCTGAAAAACTGCGAAACCAGAACCCGTGCCAGTCTTGCCCAGTTTGACCGTTGGAAATTTGACCTCTTCGCCGCCTATGGAGCGACGAGGGTTAACGATAAGGAATGGACTTTCGACTATCAAGGCAAACGCTATATCCCATCGTGGGAAGACGCCAAAGCGAGTGGCACAGGCACGTTCCTTGAGTCGGAATCTCCGATATACATAAAGCTTCGTAACGCTGCCGTTGCCCTTGACGCACCGGTGGTACGAATTCGCTTTAACCATTCCGCATTGCCTGCATCAGAGCAGAAGGGCTTTTTTAAGAATGGAAATGCGGGTTTGACGGGTGCGGTGTCGGTTGACAAACTGACCTATAACTACGGCAAGGAAGGCGAAAAAGAAGAACACCTCCTTATCAGCGTGGTCACTGATAACGGAGTAGATATTGATGACGACTTGTTCGGGCAAATGATGGAGATACCAGCCGAAGTTGTCGGTACAACAACGCCGGACAACCGTCTTGACGAGCGGAAAGCAATTTTGCAAGCCCGCAAGTGTGCTGAGATTGACGAAGCCAATAAGGAAAGCCTTGTTCTGCGTTTGGGTGAATTGGAGGCTTGGCGCAATGACTGTGAAGAAGCTCTAAGCCGTGAGATTAATGATCTACGAAATCAAATCAAGCTGAAACAGGGGCAAATGACCGCCAATGTCGGCTCGCTTACATTTCAACAGATTGTCGACCTGCAGGAAGAGATAAATAAATTGAATGAAGTTATCGTCCAGAAGCAGCGACAGATGCTGAAAAGCAAAGATGAGATAAAGAATAGTGCCGCCGACCTGCAGGCTGAAGCTATCCACGAAAACATTGAAAGTATCGCTCGTCTTGTTCAAAAGGCTTTTTTTGATATACGCCGGAGCATATTAAACAATAATCTCAGCGAAGAACAGGAAGCGGCAATCGCATCCCTGCCATCGGATAACATAACGGGTGCGGCTCATAATAGACTGAAAAAGTTTCCCAATGATTGCTGTATGGATGCCTCCAATGTTTTGGAAATAATATTTATCGCCTTTGCGGAACAAAACGGATTTCAATACGGTCAGCTAAAGCAGATTCGATGTCGTCCGACAGACAAGGCCAAAACCCGTATGTTTGATTTCCATCAATGGCTGCTTGTTGACGACCTTAATGTAGACATCACATTCGGACAATGCAAGGCTGTTTTGAAAGGCAACGAGGATAAGGTTTTATTTGACACCCATCCGCTTGTTGGCAGTGATGATTATATTTTTGAAGGCGGCAATGCTGTTATAGAAGAACCGTTTGCGGAGTTCGCCAATTTTATAATTAAGAACTATTTCAAGAAAAGTGAGAGATGAGTAATATGACCCACGAGCAAATCCTTGACTACTGTTTAAAAAAGAAAGGATCGTATTTGGATTATCCCTTTAACATTATTGTTCCTGTGGTCAGAGTAAAATCGCAAACGCAGGATAAGGGTCGGATTTTCGCTCAAGTTTTTCATCTGCGTGGTGAACCGAAGGTTACGCTGAACTGCACTCCCGAATCCGCAGAGTTTTACCGCTCGATTTATCCCGGCTCGGTCGTACGGGGATGGCACTGCCCACCCATTCAGCAACCGCATTTCAACACCGTTAGCTTGGACGGATCTGTGCCTGACGATGAAATCCTGCGGATGATTGACCACGCCTATGAAATCGTGGTTGCGAAATATCCGAAATACATACAGAAAGAAATAAGCGAGGTAGTAACGCAATGAGAACAGCATTTATGGCATATTTAACGGGCAGTGTAGAAGCAGTAGCTTTTTATTGCAAAGCATTTAATACGATTTCAAGAAACTGTTTCAAGGCTTCTGATGATGACAATTTTTACGCACATGCGGAAATAGTAATTAACGAACAAACAATTTTAGGCATAAGCGAAAAATCGTGTTATGATACGGAATTTACGAACGGGAACAATATGCAGTTCTGGGTTACTTTTGACGATGAACAATCTATCATCGCAACTTATGGGGTGCTTAAGGAGCAAGGAGTTGCTCATTATCCATTAGCTCCATGTGAATGGTGCAAATCACTGGCAGATATAACAGATAAATACGGCGTTCGTTGGATGTTGAATGTTTTCTAAGTTGCAAAAATAAAAATGAGCGAGGTGGATTTGAGTGAATCACAAAGGCACAGTAACGCTTGAAACAGAACGGCTGATATTACGGCAGTTTGTGAAATCGGATGCAGAAGCTATGTTTCGTAATTGGGTGAACGATGCGGAGGTTACGAAATATTTAACATGGCAACCTCACGGTTCAATTGATGTGACGCGCAAGATATCTATATCAGATATATCTAAATATGAGGATTTATCTCGCTATCAATGGGCGGTCGTGTCAAAGTCGCTGAATGAGCCTATCGGTGGCATTAACGTGGTCAAGATCGATGAAACATGCAATTGCTTTGAAATCGCTTACCGCATAGGTAAAGCGTGGTGGCATCAAGGTTTTGCTAGCGAAGCACTTTCGTCCGTTATCAAATTCTTGTTTGAGCAAGTTGGCGCAAATCGTATAGCTGCAGCGCATGACACACGCAATCCGAATAGTGGTAAAGTAATGCTCAAATGCGGAATGAGTTACGAAGGCACCTTGCGCCAGTCAGGCTACAATAATCAAGGTGTTTACGATGCAGCATGCTATGCTATTCTCGCAGAGGATTATTTCGGGAAAGGGCAAAAAAGAACCATCACCATTAGCGACATTTCCATTGACTGCGCCGACCCTGCTCGAACACGCGACTTTTACGCCGCTCTTACCGGTTGGGAAAAGCATGAGGCTTATGGTTGCCCCGCGCTTGTTGACGAAAACGGTTTACTTATGTTGTTTATGAGCTGTGATTTTAACTATATCCCTCCCGTCTGGCCTGAAGAACCCGGCAAACAGCAAAAACAAATGCACTTTAACTTTCAAGTGGACGATTTGCTGTCCGCCGTTGAGGAAGCAACCAAACTCGGCGCGACCAAAGCCGTTGCACAGTACGGCGGAGAGCATTTCGTCATAATGATTGACCCAGAAGGACATCCGTTTTGCTTGTGCAGAAAGTGAGTGAGCAGATGAATATCGTCTACAACGATGAAAAGAAAGATTTACCCCTCGCACAGTTACACGAACTGTTTATAGCAGTGGGTTGGTCAGACAGCGGTGAGTTACCAGATGAAATGAAAGCTGGTTTTATACAGCCATGGATTCATTCTACGCTGGTTATTTCCGCTTGGGATGGCGACCGCTTGGTTGGAACTGTTAGAGTGCTGAGCGATACAATTTTTCGCTCTATTATTTACGACCTGCTTGTTGCTCCCGAATATCAGAGACAAGGCATCGGCAAAGAACTTGTGAACAGGTGCAAGAGCCATTATCCCAGTTCAGAATGGTTGGTTGGATGTGATAGAAAGAACATTGAGTTTTATAAGAAACTTGGGTTTCAAGATATTTTGGAATCGGGTGTGTTTTTGGTCATCCCCTGCAAGCTGTTTTGATTCAACTTCGCAATTTCGGTCGAGCCTTCCGATCGCATAATTGCTATACTGTTAGAGGAGGTTTCAGATGGAACTACCGGATAAAGCCGCCGCTGTGAGCCGAATGCAACGCTACATTGAGTCACATTTAGACGAAGAAATTACGCTTGACGGCCTTGCAAATGCCGCAGGATACAGCAAATACCATGCTGTGCGGGTTTTCAAGGAGTTGACACACCGAACACCCCTTGAAACCGTCCGCGCCCTGCGCCTGACCCGTGCCGCTGAAGTCTTGCTGGATGCGAACGACAAGATTGTAGATGTTGCAATGAACAGCGGATTTGATTCTCACGATGGCTTTACACGGGCGTTTTCTCGGCAGTTTGGCATTACGCCGCAGAAATATCATGTAGAAACGCCACCTGTGAACTGGTTTGTCCACTATCCCATTGAAGCCTACTACATTTTGAAAGAAGGTACTTTACCTATGTCAAACGAAAAAGTATCACGAACCGTTACAGTTACCATAGTAGAGCGTCCGGCGCGAAAGTTGATTTTCCTTCGCTATAATGCTGCAAATTATTTCTCCGCTTGCGAGGAAGTTGGCTGCGACTGGGAGGGTTTTTATAACAGCATACCCGAAAAGTTTGACACTGCTGCGGGCGGCCGCTTGCCAACGAGCTTAATCACACCCGACACAAACGGTAATGCGTTCTTTGTTGAGGTTCCGCTGAATTACAACAAACCTCTTCCCAATGGCTATGAAATTGCCGAACTGGCTCCCTGCACTTATCTTTACTTTAACGGTATGCCGTTTGATGACCAGAATGATTTTCCAATAGCTATTGGGATTATGAATGAGGCTATTGAGGCGTATCCCTTTGAACGGTTCGGATGGAGAAAATCCGACAATGCGCCTGATATGGGAATGGGAGCGGAAGCGGAAACAGGGGCACGGGCAGCTGTGCCTGTTGAGAAACTTTAAGGCAAGATACCCCACATAATTCTATAGAAAATGTCGGGTGTCAGTTTATAATGTCTGCTATACTGATTACAGAAAGGAGGATGGGAACAAATGAACCGAAGTTCATCGGATATTCTTACCCAGTTAAACCGTGCGATGTTGTACATTGAAGAGCATATCTGCGACGACTTGGCGCTGGCAGATGTGTCATCCGTTACAAGTTATTCATCATATCATTTCGGGCGATTGTTTTATTACATCGCTGATTTGTCTCTGTCGGAGTATATTCGCAAGCGCAAGCTCAGTTTAGCGGCGATGGCAGTGCAAAGCGGTAACGAGAAGGTTATCGATTTGGCGGTGCAGTATGGTTACGACAGCGCGGACAGTTTTACTCGCGCGTTTGTCAGACAGCATGGCGTGACGCCATCCGCCGCGCGGCAACCGGGCGTGAACTTGATCATCTTCCCGCCGCTCACCTTTCAAATCAAAATTAAAGGAGTGCAGGCAATGAATTGGCGAATTGAAGAAAAAGAAGCATTTGAGGTATTTGGTATTGAGCGTATTTTCGGCAACGACGAAACAGGTAAGGTTCCTGCTTTCTGGGATGAGTGTCATAATAACGGCGAATATGAACGTCTGTTTCAGGCGGCAGGCGGGGTGAAAGCCACTCGCGGTCCATGTATCATTAACGCGGTGTGTGGCTATAGCGAGCCGGGCGAAAATACTTTCCCATACATGATTTGTGCCTTTGCAAAAGACGGATGCAAAACGGATGGATTTAAAGTAGCGCAAATACCGAAGACAACATGGGCGATATTCCGCAGTGACGAAACGGACACGATAGGGTTGCAGATACCGCAGTTGTTTAGCCGCGCATACAGCGAATGGTTGCCATCATCGGGATATGATAAAGCATTAGGCCCTGATATGGAGATTTACGGCATCGCCGACAGCGGAAAATATTACGAAGAAGTGTGGATACCTGTTAAGAAGGCATGAGTTTGGAATGGCGACTTCTTAAAGTTGTGTATTATCCCAAATCCACAGCGGTGCGTTTTTGCGGGAATAGCTATATTTTAACGATTACAGATAATTCTGAGGAAATAGCAATGCGCTGACAGGGGTGTGCAAATTTTAACGATTACTTACTTTTAACGATTTCCGAAGCGGCGTTGGTGCATTGTATCAATAGTTAGTTACTTTGCCAAATTTAAAACAGCATAAATCTTCGAAAACACGTTTAAACATTACGTTTGAGCGTGTTTTTTCTTTATCAATATCAACTTGAAATTCCTCATATTTGCTTATATTTAGTAGTCAAAAGTAGTCACAATCAAATTAAAAAAAGCCCCTATCATATCGGCAGGGGCTCAGCTTGTAGAACAAGCCATTTTCTACAATTTTATTATAAATTGTAGCACGTATTTGCGGGGCTTTGCGGTCGCCCACACACCCCTTCGCATCAATAATCATAGTTTTTAGACAATCTGAAACGGTGCAGCATAGCTACACCGTTTATTCTTTTAATATTTAACCATTTATTATTCCGGGGCCATATGGTGCTAATCTCACCAGCCACATGTACAATTATCTTTCGTCTCATAGGCAAACGACCACATTTTTCTACACATTTCTTTGACAATATCGTGATTTTCTGGAAAATCACAAATATTTTTAAGCTCTGATGGGTCATTTTCCAAATCATATAATTCATCATAATCAAAAGAATTATAAACGTATTTCCACTTCTTGTTCCAAACCGCCCGCTGAATACCATAAATTTCATTTCCGTTTGTCTGAGTAAACATAGTGTCACGCCAATTTGACGGTGTAGCGCCTTTCAGAAAAGGGCAAAGTGATTTCCCAATCATATTGATACTATTATTAACTCCAGCAAGTTCAAGAATGGTAGGAGCAAAGTCAGCTAATGAAACAAATTGGTCAATCACGCCCCCTTTATTTACACCCCATCCGCCGATAGCGGCACAAATATTATATGCTTCCTTGAAGCATGGTAACCCTTTAGCCCACAAACCATGAGCACCAAGATAATCTCCGTGGTCTGTCAGATACATAATAATTGTATTTTCAGCGATTCCCTTCTCCTCTATTGATTTTATCAGCTTGCTAAAAAGATAATCCTCATAAGAAACAAACGCCAAATAATGCCTGATTGATTCCTTATGCTCCTCCTCTGATAATGCAAATTGTTCTTTTGTTCGCCTATAAAGTGCAGGCTTATCTTTCATGTCGTCATGAAAATTCTCAGGAAGCTTAATTTCATCAATATTATATAAATCCAAAAACTCCTTCGGAACACAATATGGGTCGTGTGGGCCGGTAGTTCCGACATACATGAATAGCGGCTTATTTTCATCATAATTTGATATTTCGTTGCAAGCCAGCTCTACGGTGGTAGTATCACCAAAAGGATTGTCGCAATCACCATATTGGAAAAATTTTGGATAACCTTCCTTTATAATTCGCCCTGGCGTTTTAATTTCATTTTCTCCGTCAAGCTTTTCAGCAAATTTATAAACTTGCTGCCACTCGTTATATTTTGGAACGTTAGCTTCTTTAATTCTACCGAAATTAGAGATATATTCGTAAAGCACTTTGTCAAAACCACGGTCGATAGGTCCCTCTAATGCGCTTACATGCCATTTCCCTGAAAAAATTGTTTTATAACCATTTTTTTGTAATACCTCAGGAAACAGAGTTATTCCTTCAAACAGTCCTCTTGAAAGAGCATTGTCAACCTCAACATTATTCCAGACGCCATGTTGTGTTGGATATAATCCTGAAAAAAACGTAGCACGGGATGGGCAACAATGAGGTGAAGGGCAATAAGCCTGAGTAAAATGAACTGAATTTTTCAGGAATTTGTCAATGTTAGGTGTTTTTGCAATATTGCCTGGACAAATTGTCTTTGCATTTTGCTGGTCAGTCATAAAAACAATAATATTAGGTTTCATCTCTATACCCCCTAGCATTTTGTCATAGTAATTAAAACAGAGGCAAAATCTCCGTCATCCTTGTTCAACTCTTTTCTGTCAACATTAATACCTGCATACATCAGCTGTGCCCCTGTGAAAATTTCCTTATGTCCAAAGTATTCAGTAGTATAATTATAATCTTCACATAAACCCGTGAATTTAATGTTCAAATAACCAGCATTTACTTTGTTCATCTGTTGATAAAATGCTGCAACCGCCAATGTTTTATCCTGTGAAACGCTTATCCAGGATGCTTCGTTTCCTTCAAACGGGCTCTTGATTCTATAAAAATCGCCAAATTGAAAAATTCTTCTATATTTTGAATAATATGCGATTTGCTGTCTGATATGTTCCAAATCATCATCTGACAACTCATTTAAGTCAAGCTCATACCCAAACGCTCCATAAAACGCAACATTTGCACGCCCCCAGATAGATATCTGACGCTTTAATTTGTGGTTAGGAGAAGCAGAAACGTGTGCTCCAATAGATGAAATAGGGTAAACCATTGAAGTTCCATATTGTATTTTTATTCTTTCCCCTGCGTCCGTATCATCGCTGCACCAAGTTTGTGGAGCAAAATATAGCATTCCAGGGTCAAATCGAGCACCACCGCTTGCACAGGATTCGAACAAAATTTCAGGGAATTTTGTTGTTAGCCTATCATACAAATTGTAAACTCCAAGAATATACTCATGCATTACTTTACCCTGCTCATTAGAGCCATGAGTAATAGAATAGCATTCAGTTATGTAACGGTTCATATCCCATTTGATGTATGAAATTTCAGAATTAGAAATTATCTTTTCCAGCATACCATAAATAGCATCAACAACTTCATTTCTTGAAAAATCCAATACAAACTGCCAACGGCTAGGGCTTGAAAAACGACCAGGAGTTTCTAAAATGTAGTCTGGGTGATTTCTATATAAATCACTATCCTTATTAATCATCTCAGGCTCTATCCAAAGCCCGAATTTCATACCGATTTTAACAATTTTCCTTGAAAATTCTTCAATTCCGCTAGGCATTTTTTCTTTATTGGCAAACCAGTCACCAAGCCCTGCTCTGTCATTGTCTCGTTTTCCAAACCAGCCGTCGTCAAGAACAAATAGCTCTACGCCTACTGATTTTGCTTTCTTTGCAAGTTCAAGAATTGAGGCTTCGGTGAAATCCATATGAGTAGCTTCCCAGTTATTTAAAAGGATAGGTCGCTCTCTATCTCTCCACACGCCTCTTGCAAGGCGTTTCCCATATAGGTTATGGAACGCGTGGCTCATATCATTTAAACCATTTTTAGTATATACCATAATTAATTCCGGGGTTTGAAATGACTCGTCTTTGTTCAGTTCCCAAGAAAATGTATCCGGATGAATCCCCATTAACACCCTTGTTGTTTCATGTGAACAAACCTCAACCTGGCCTGAATAGCTACCACTATAAACAAGGCTGAAACCATATACTTCGCCAGTGATTTCAGTTGTACTTCTGCGTTTTAATGCGATAAATGGATTATGCTCGGCACTGCTAGCACCGCGCATACTATAAATTGATTGAACTCCCTCGATCAAGGGGCGAACCTTAATGTGCCGTTCTCTTGCCCATGCTCCGGATAAATGAACCATTTCATAATCAGAATCTGGCAAATCAACACAACCACTCATTGCGTTTTCTATTACAATTGAGATTTCTCCATGATTTTCAAACCGAGCATTTCTGGCGATTACTGGCAGCCCCTCATAAATTGTGTAAGTTAAAACCAGATTTGCTTTAACAAGTGAATCGTGCAAAACTATCTGAATAGTTGTTGCCTCACAATCATTTTCAACATAGGTTGCTGGCAAAGGTTTAATTTCTTTTTTCCCGTTGAAAATGAAATGCTCTTTATATTTGTATTCTGAAATATGGCTGCCATTGGCCTGCTTTATTTTGCATGCAGTATATCTGAAATCCCCTCCGCCAAAGCTTGGATATTCCTGTTTAGTATATTGAAGTGATATTTCATTAGGTCCATCTGTACATAAAGCTGAAAGAGAACGCCCTTTTTCCTGATGTAGATAAACGTATGATTTCCCTTCAGGAAGCCGACATCCATAATATAAATTTTCAAGCTGCCCATTTTCAAGAACACGAATGATATAACTAATCGTATTATTATATATATGGAATTGCTTTTCATCTTTTAAAAATTCGATTGGCATAGAATAATAACTCCTTAATTCTCGTTATAATTTACTTCCTGATGTAGCAATACCCTCTATAAATTGTTTCTGGAAAATAAAATAGAGAACAATCATTGGTATAATCGAAATCACTGCTGCTGCCATTAATTCAGGATAGTTAACAGTATTGGCATTTGCAAGTCTTGCCAGTGCGGCAGAAAGAGTTGTTTTATTCAAGTCCGTATTAACAATCATTGACCACATTAAATCCTTGAATGCAAACAGTGCTGTAAAAATACCTAACGCAACCAATCCCGATTTAACTAACGGAAGCATAATTGAGAAGAAAGTTCTTCCGACACTACAACCATCTAGTTTAGCAGATTCTTCAAGTTCTTTTGGCAGCCCCATAAAAAATTGCCTTAATAAAAACGTACCGAACGCACTAACTACACCAGGAAAAACTAAAGCTAACACAGTGTTTCTTATTTGAAGCCTGTCGACCATCAAATACTGAGGTATTGTGAAAATTTGTGGTGGAACCATCATTTGAAATAGCACAAGAGAAAATCCTAATTTTTTACCGGGAAATTCAAGCCGTGCAAACGCATACGCTGCCATTGCACTAAAAGTTACTGAGAAAAATAGTCTTAATGCAATAAAGCTGAATGTGTTCCAATAAAGTGCTAAAAAATTATTTTTTTTGATTACGTTGGAATAATTTACAAATTCAAGGTTGGTTGGAAAAAAATGAAAAGGATTCATTGAAGTGGCTTCTGTTTGAGATTTTAAAGAAGTAAGCACCATCCAGATAAATGGTAAAAGCATTATAACCATTCCCAAAATAAGTATTATATAAACAGCCAGATGTCCTTCTCCTATTTTTTTTGTTTTTTTATTCATAATGCTTCTCCTTACATGTAATTAACCCAGCGTTTTTGAAGCTTGTTTTGTAAAAATGTAATAATTAATATAATTACAAGCAGCAGCATAATAATTGCCGAGCCATAACCTTTGTTGTTATATACAAATGAGTTGTTATAGAATAAATACACAAGGGAAACCGAAGAATCATATGCAGGGCTTCCAAAATTTATCATCATGTATGGAATATCAAATACCTGCATTGCTCTTATTACACTGGTTACTAAAACGAAATACAGAGTTGGAGATACAAGCGGAATTGTAATCTTACGAAAGGTTCTGAATTTTGAAGCCCCATCAATACTAGCAGCTTCGTAAAAATCCTTAGGAATACCCTGCATCCCAGCCAGAAGAAGAATCATGCTATATCCGATATCGCTCCAAACACCAATGGTAATAATACACATCAAGCCAGTCTTGGGGTCATTCAACCAGTCTACTCTGTCAAATCCTAAATTAGTCAAAATATAATTAAACAAACCAAATTGTGTATTATATAGCCATTTCCATACCATAGTTACCGCCGCTGGTATCGCTATCATAGGGAGAAAATATACAACTCTAAAAAAGCTTCTTCCTTTAATTTTGCTGTTTAATAAAGCTGCCAGGCAAAGTGCAATAATAATAGTTAGAGGCACCTCAATTGCCGTATAAGTAAGAGTGTTTTTCAATGCATACCACACTTGCTTATCGTTAAATAGCTTTATGTAGTTATCAAATTCAACGAAAATATTTCCTTTCCCAAAATCTCCCGATTTAAAAAAACTTAAATATGCAGTTTCGAATATAGGTATTATGTTCAGTACGATTAATCCAAAAATCGTTGGTGCTATAAATATCCAGGCCCAGCACCATTCTTTAAATTTAGCATTATACTTTTTCTTCATCTGATATTCCTTTCTATAAATTAACATAGATTTTTAATGCATAAGATGAAAATTTTTAAAAATAATGTTGTGATGCATCTTACATCACAACATTATTGAATTGACTAGTCAATTATTCCGCAGCGATAATATCATTCATAGTTTTCTCAATTTCTTTACATACTGAATCAACACTTGCCGAACCATTGTATGCATTTTTCAAGTATTCAGTAGCTTTATTCTCCCATTCTGCTGTCTTGTTTGTATAAGGATAAATAACGCCATAATCAAGCATCTGGGTAAAGCACTCAGCGTTAAAGTTTGAGTATTTATTTACCCAACCATCTGATGTGCCCATATAAGTAGGAATTGCAGTACCTGACTCAGCTTGAGCTTTTTGCCCTTCTTCAGATGTTAAATACTTAATCCATGCCCAGGCAGCATCTGGATTTTTTGAATTTTTAGCTGCAGCCAAGCCTAAACCATTATAAATTGTAGCTCTTTTCCCATCGTTTGATGAAGGTAACACTGTGCAATCAAAATTAGCTTTCATATAATCGTTTTTTGCAAATCTTCCAACTCTCCATGAGCCAAAGAAGCCCATTGCGCAAAGCCCATTTTCCAAGCTTTCAACACGCTCATTGTTAGCATAAATTTCTGGTGAAAGGCCTTCTTTTATAAATCTGAAATAGTATTCTAATCCTTCTTCTGTTTCTGGAAGAGCATAGCCTGACTTTTTGTCATCAGTCACAATAGAGCCGCCTGCCTGGAATACAGTGTTGTAATAACCTTCCTGAGCATGAAGCCCGGCACTGAACCCATATTGTGATTTATCTGCTTTTGTTAGCTTCTTAGCGGCCTCATACAAATCGTCCCATGTCCAGGTTTCATCCGGGTATGATAGCTTTGCTTCATCAAACATTTTCTTGTTATACCAAAGAGCTATTGTATCATAATCTTTTGGCATAGCGTATTGTTTTGAATCCAGCATGTATAGATTCACCAAATCTTTTGGATAGTTTGCCATCTTTACAGAATCTTTAGATATGTAATTTGTTAAATCGAGTAGCTGGTCATTTGAAGCATATTT
>QKJV01000023.1 GCA_003249165.1 Desulfobulbaceae bacterium
GACTGGGTTTGTTTTTGTTTTGGCATAATCCAAACTTACTTAGTTGCGCCTCTTTTGTCCAGCCTTTCATGCACCAAAACCATTCCAATTTACCAGGAATCATAAAGAGATGGAATTCTATTATTTCGATTCCAGGTATGTCGGTAACCTTTACAATCCGTTTTCTCAGCAGTTTAGGCAGAATAATGATCATTCCCATCATTCCACTTTTCATTCAAAGTTTTGGGGCAGATTCTTCAAGGCTTAACACAATTTCAGGTTTGGCTCTGGGAATCTCATCGGGGTTCACAACAATCACTGCAATAATCTTTGGAAAAATTGCAGATCGCATGGGCTATCGTAAAATTCTGATTGGGTGTACAAGTTTATTAGCAATTGTTTACACACTCCAGGGCTATATTTCTTTCGGTTGGCAATTAATAGTTCTTCAAGGTGTAGTTGGAATTTGCTTGGGTGGACTACTCCCAATTATCAGTGCCTTGCTAGCCAATTATTCAAAAACAGTTGGAGAAGGTTCAGTTTTTGGATTAGATAATTCTATAAACGCAGCAGGACGAGCTTAGCTCCTTTGGTGGGGACAATAATTTTATCTTTTTATGGATTCCCAGCAGCTTTTGCTACAGCTGGGATTGTATTTTTGATAATATCTTTGTTTGCATTCTGGAAATTACCACCATCAAGATCTACACCCTAATTCTGTTTCAAACAATACAACTTTTAACATGTGTCATTGATTATGATATAAGCATGCTAAACGTTACAAGGAAACAACATTGATTACTTTTCGTTCTGGACGAATTTCTGCAATTTTTGAAGCTTTTATGGCTACCCTAATCTGGGCCTCTTCATTCGTGTTTGTAAAGATGCTCCTTTCAAGCATTGGGCCGCTTACAATAGCTGGTTTGCGTTACTTCCTCGCATTTCTTGTCCTGGTTCCATTTATGATAAATAAGAAACATGCCATTAATGGCTTTTCAAAAAACACATGGGTTCACCTTACTCTTATTGGTTTATCTGCTTATACTATTGGAAATGGTGCGTTATTTTGGGGTTTGAAATATCTTTCAGCCACGATGACCTCATTTTTGATGGGGATTTCCCCGCTCCTTATATTGTTTGGAGGAGTGATATTTCTCAAAGAGCTACCAACGCGACTCCAGATCGTCGGATTAATAATTTCCGTGGTAGGAAATTCGATGTTCTTTTCGTCTGGCCTTCAGCCAGGGGAGCCGCTTGGGATTGCGATAGTTCTAGTTGGTTTAATTGCCTTTACAACTTTTGGGCTTCTTAGCAGGGGGTTAGCAAGAGATAATCGCGCGAGCACTGTCCATTTAACCGGAATACCTCTTGGGATAGGTGGTGGACTATTAATTTTATTTGCCATTCCACTTGAAGGGTGGCCAATTTTCAATCAAAAAATGTTGCTTATTGTTTTTTGGCTAGCAATAATTAACACAGCTGTGGCATATATTTTGTATAACCATGCCCTTAAAACTATCACTGCCTTAGAAATGAATGTGTTCTTGAATCTATCGCCACTGGGCACAGTCGTCCTTGCATGGTTTTTTTTGGGAGAATCACTGACATTAATGAAACTATTGGGGATAGTTACTGCAATCGTTGGTGTAACTTTAGTTCAGATGAAGCGAACTGACATAATAACGAACGATCGATCTGTTGAAAAATAAACAAAACGTTTTATGTTCTAATATCAATGTTCTAACGGATGGTTATAATAACACTCAAATTGCTCTTCTATAGGATTAAGAATCTTGTTTGCTATTTCCCCAAAGATCTGGTGGCCTGTGTCCGGCCATTGACATCCAGCTTTATAAAATTACCCCACACCATAAACAATACGTATAGGCCAACTCATGTTTTCGGTGTCGTGTTCATAAAATGTCTCTCCCGTTCTTAGTGGTAGCCTTTTCATCCATTATTGCTATACAATGACTTCACTTTTTCTAAGGCTGCTTTGGGTTGACCATCGCGGTCTAGCAAGCCTTTCAGATTATAAAATGGAACCGGGTTATCCTCCCGATATTCAGGACACAAAAAATCCTTCAATACCCAAATCGAAAGCCCGGCAAAAGTGGGAACGCTTTGCATTTGCTGCCACTGCTCCCCCAAATACCAAACCTGATACTCCTCGCTGTAACCACGCGGCGGTGGGCCTTCCGATGTATGTTCTCCACTCACGGTATCTGAACCAGTTTCAGTGACAAGCAGCGGCTTGTGGGGGTATTTGCGTGCCAACGTCCGGAGATATTTCCCAGCGTCCTGCGCCTTGCCATAATACCAACCGAAATATTCATTGATGCTGACAACATCGGAAACATCAAATGAACGCTCATAAAACAGACCCAACACTGGCAGTGCAAAAGCCGCATAGGTGAATAGACGCTTCGAATCGAAGGCGCTGGCCTGCTCCCGTAACCAGGCCAGCGCCTTTGCCCCGGCGGGATTCAACGTCCAGCACTCGTTGCCCAGTCCCCAAAAAAGTACTGAAGGATGATTCCTGTCTCGTTCGATCATTTTGAGCAGTTCGTTGCGCGCTTTAAGAAGCAAATCCTGATTTTCCGGAAAGTTGGTTCTCCAGAAAATACCCGGCAGGCCACGAAGGATTTTGCCCGTATCTCGCTTAGTCTTGTCAAATAAAAAGCGAATAAGTCCTAATCCAGCTTGATATAGCGGAATCTCTACCCAAGCTACCAATCCCAGTTGATCGCAAAAATCGATCGTTTCACTGGAATGAGGATAATGCACCAGGCGGACAAAGTTACCGTTCAAGTTTTGTATGGTTCCCAATTCATTTCGTACAGAATCGTGCTTTTGCGCCAATCCGTCTGCGCGGTCTTCCTGGTGGCGGCAGACACCTTTCAAGATGAGCGGTTTGCCATTTAACAAGAGTTTTCCATTTTTTGATTCGATACTTCGGAAGCCAATTGTTGTTTCGCAGTATTCAAATTCCGTCTGAATCGCAAGTCGATAAAGGTGTGGAGATTCTGGTTGCCAAAATTGTAGGTCAGGAACATTGAAAGTGTTGCTGGCAATTCCATATTTATCTTCCCAATAAATAGTGGAATCAACTTTAGCCATGATTTGTCCGTTATCGGTCAGCAGGCTCAGTGTTGCGGTTTGAAGCGGAAGTGTATCTCCTGGACGATGGAACAAGACTGAAAGGTGGACTAATCCTTCGTCCGAATCAATGTCTGATTCCACATCAAGTTTGAAACAGTAGGTAGGCGGACAAACCTCGATCAAAACATCTCGATGTAAACCACCGTAAGGATGCCAGCCCAGGTTATGGCCCCGGAACAGGTGCGGCGGAAGACTATCCGCATTATTGTGGTTGTCCACACGGACTTTTATTTTGTGAGTGTAGTCTGGTTGGACAAAGTTGGTTATATCGAAGTAAAACGGCAGATAGCCGCCTTCATGGTTGCCAAGATAATTGTCGTCTAACCACACTTCGGTAGAATAGAAACTTCCAAGAAATGTTAAGCGGAGAAGGCTGTCTTCGGGCCATTCTGGTAGGGTGAACTTTCTTTCATACCAGACCGCGCCCTGATAATCCCACAATGGGTTGTCAGCGGTATTGAAGCAGGTAGGAACGCTTAGCTGGGTAGAATTTTTTTTATTTGCCGGGTAAAAATCCCAAATACCATTGAGTAAAATCTTTTGCCGATTTGTAGATTGAACTCCAGCCGGAAAAGGCAAGTCGTTTTCAACGATGAAGGGGATATCATGAATTGCTTTTACCCGAAGGTCAGTAGATTCATTTGGTGGGATAAAGGTAGCTCTGAAGAATAAATGCCACCAGATAAACCCGACTAGAGCCAGAAATAAGAAGATGAATGTTTTTATAATAAAAATGCCCACGTTGCTCCCAAAAATTAATATGATCGCGGGCAATTATAAACGTGTTACTTGCGCCAATGAGGATGAAATTGGTCGTAGAATTTCAGATGCATAGTAACACTAATAAACTTTAATGGATTGAACTGGCTTTGGTGCATAAATCTGGGCATAGGCGGAATTTGGTTATCTGCGAGCAAATGCTTAAGCAACCAGATAACTTTCTGGCATACTCAATTGGGTCATTTTGTTGAGCGCCAGGCAACGGATCAATACCTGGGTGCTTTGTGTTTCCAGTAAGCGCGCTGAAAGTTTGTCACCAAAGATGATTTTCAAGCGGAACATGATGGTTTCCGCCAGCGAACGAATGTGATAGCCGGAATCTTGCTTCCATTGTTTGCGTCCATGCTTGCGGATGTAGCGTAAGTTCTCATCTCGCTTGAGACGTTCTTTTTTTGAGTTGCCGTGTTGCCAGATGCGAGCGTTCTTACGGGGTGGGATCAAAATATCCACCTCAGGGGAATGTCCATTGAGCGCAGCATACACTTTGCGCTTATCGTACGCTCCATCTGCTGCACAGGAAAGCAGAGTTTGTTCGATCTGTTCTAACATGTCCTTTACCACTGCATCATCGCTGATGCTATTTTCAGTCAAGACCACAGCTTGGATCTCACCACAGTCGGGATCAGCGCCCAGATGCAGTTTACGCCAGGTGCGATGCTTACAGTAGCCATGCTTGCGAACCTTCCATTCGCCTTCCCCATAGATTTTCATGCCTGTGCTATCCAACACCAGGTTGATATTCCCATTCGTCTTTCTGGGCACCTTCACTTTCAATGTCTTGCTGCGCTTGGACAAGGTAGTATGGTCGGGAACAGGCAAGTCGATGTTCATCATCTCAAATAACGAATGCACAAAGCCTTCCACACCTCGATTGGTCAAATGAAACACTTCCTTGATCGTTAGCATGATCTCAATCGCTTTGTCGCTGTAGTCAAACTGGCTGCCTCGTTGCTTTTCACCTGTGTACAACCATACTCTCTCAAAATCAACCGATAACCAGAAGGTGATTGACCCTCGTTGTACCAATGCTTTTTCATATTCCGACCAATTCCTGACACGGTATAATCCCTTTGGGCGTGACTGGGTTTGTTTTTGTTTTTGGGCGTGACTGGGTTTGTTTTTGTTTAGGCATAATCCAAACTTACTTAGTTGCGCCTCTTTTGTCCAGCCTTTCATGCACCAAAACCAATCAAATTTAAAAAGGTGCGGACCTGTTTCCGCACCTTTTTAAATCACTTTTCTAGCATTACTTCGCGTAATCCACAGCCCGCGTCTCCCGGATCACCGTCACCTTGATCTGACCGGGGTACTGCATGGTCTCCTCGATCTTCTTGGCGATGTCGCGTGCCAGGCGGGTGGAGGTCAGGTCGTCGATGTCTTCGGGTTTGACGATGACGCGCACTTCGCGGCCGGCCTGGATGGCGAAGGCCTGCTGCACGCCATCGAAGGATTGGGACAGTTCCTCCAGCGATTTGATGCGTTTGATGTAGGCTTCCAGGTCTTCGCGGCGGGCGCCGGGACGCGCGCCGGAGATGGCATCCGCGGCCTCTGCGATGACGGCCTCGATGCTCTCCTGCTCCATCTCGTGATGGTGGGAGCCGATCGCATTAACCACTACAGGATTGACACCGTAGCGCTTGCAGAATTCCGCGCCCAGCGTGGCATGTGTGCCTTCCTGGTTGTGGTCCATAGCTTTGCCGATGTCGTGCAGGAAGCCGCCCTGCTTGGAAAGTTCCACGTTTGCACCCAGCTCGGCGGCCAGGATGCCAGCCAGCTTGGAAACCTCCACCGCATGGGCGAGCTGGTTCTGCCCGTAGGAGGTGCGGAATTTCAAGCGTCCCATCATGCGCAAGACTTCGGGATGCAGACCGGCGATGTTGGCGTCGTAGGCAGCCTGTTCGCCCGCTTCGGCGATGATTTTGTCGACCGCTTTGGTCTCTTCGTTGACGATTTTTTCGATGTGAGCAGGATGAATGCGCCCGTCAATCGTCAAGCGGGTGAGGGCGCGGCGGCCGATCTCGCGCCGGACCGAGTCGAAGCATGAGATGGTCACGGCTTCGGGGGTGTCGTCCACGATCACATCCACGCCGGCGGCCTGTTCGAAGGCCTTGATGTTGCGTCCGTTGCGGCCCACGATGCGGCCTTTCATTTCCTCGTTTGGCAATGGCACAACCGAAGAGGTCACTTCCGAGACATGTTCCGAAGCGACACGCTGAATGGCGTCCGCGATCAATTTGCGGGCGCGTTTTTCGCCTTCTTCACGTGCTTCCGCTTCGATCTGGCGGTAGATGCGGGCCATGTCGGCGCGGGCTTCTTTCTCGACTGCGGCGAACAATTCGTTCTTGGCTTCATCTTGAGTCAATTGCGAGATTTGCTCCAGTTTTTGCACCTGCTCTTCGACCATTTTATCGACATCGTT
>QKJV01000292.1 GCA_003249165.1 Desulfobulbaceae bacterium
ACACGGTGGATGCATCAATTGAGCTGTCAAAAAAAGAAGAAGGTTGTCCTTCCTCGGCGGGAGAAGATCCGGCAACATCAAAAGTAAATGAAAAAGAGAAAATTGTGGATATATTCCCTTAATCTGAATGTTTATTTTATGAGGAAAATCGGCCAATATGGATCAAAGTGGCTTTCATCGACAACATAACATCCACAAAAAGAAAACTCATGGAGACCAGGATAAAGAAGGAGCTGCCGCCAATAAGTGAAATTTCAAATAGAGGAATGGATAAACTGAATAACTTATCAAACAGAGAGACAATGACAAGAGAACTGCTCAAAATAGTGCTCAGCACAAGCGTGGCAAAGCTATATTTCAAAAGTCTGCATCGCAATACCAGCAGATCAATTTCCCTGTTGATCGAATCAGCCGCTTTTCCGTCGAGAGAATGATCGTATAATTCGCGAGTCCTGCTTGTTGCCTGGATATAACGGGTATTAATTGTCAGCACAAGAATGCCTATACCCGATACCAGGACAAGTGGAGCTGTAGCAGCTGACAACGTTTCACTGAAAATCACATTCATATAAACCTCATTGCATTGTGAGCGTTGGAGCAAATTTTTACCAAAATTATACCCAGAGCATAAAATGCAACAAATACATCGCCTCTCAAATGCAGGAGAGAGATTAAAAAGAAGCCCCAAAACAAAAAAGGGAATCAGCTTTTAAAAGCTAGTTCCCTTACTAAACTCAAATGGTGACCCCAAGGGGAATCGAACCCCTGTTTTCGGCGTGAGAGGCCAACGTCCTGACCGCTAGACGATGGGGCCATAAATAATGGAAAACAAAAGTAACGGAATTCCTAAAAATGTCAAGAATTATATATGTCGTCAACTGACAATCCGACGACCAAATGCTTTCGCCTCTTGGATTTTTTCGACATTCCTCGCCATCTCCCCACGCCCATCAATTTCTTTAAAAAGCAGCGCGCCGCCGTATGAGAAACCGACGGCATCATAGAAATAACGTACCGTCAGGACTGCCCCATCGAAAACCTTTTCGCCTTTCGTGGCCGCAACAGAGACAAAAAAACCTATTTTGTCGGGGCGTTCGGACCATTCCCCTTTTTTCTTCAAGATATATTTCCTGCTCCACGCAGCCTGGGTTCTGTCAATAAAAGCCTTTGCCTGGGCGGTAACTCCATAAAAATATATTGGCGAGGCGAAAACAATTCTTTGGACAGAATCCATTTTTTCGTAAAGAGGGATCATGTCGTCTTTGACAACACAGATGCCGGTTTTATCACAGCCTCCGCAATTGAGACAGGGAGATATGGTCAAATCCGCCAGACGAACCAATTCCACTTCACTGCCGGCCGCTTCCATCCCTTCAATAACTGCGGAAAGAAGGACCTCGGTGTTCCCTCCCCGTCGAGGAGATCCATTAAAAGCAAGAACTTTCATTATTTTTCCCTTTTATTTATCCGCTCCTGACTCCTGCCTCATTCGTCCGTAAAAATCTACTTCTCCCCTCAAGTAATGACTTATTTCGGTTGACAAAAAACGTGGAGCGCATCTCCATATCCAGTTTCCTTCAAGCGTGCTGGGCCGGTTCATTCGACAATCTGAACCAAACCCAAGCAAATCCTGCAGCGGAATAACGGCGAGGACGGCTATGGAAGAGAAAGCCAGCCGGATAAAATCCCGATGAATTACACTCCCGTCACTGTTGGCGTAGCGACGAGCCCTATTTTTGGCATTCTGAGAAACTTTATTATCATAATACCAGCCGATTGTCGTATCATTATCATGCGTTCCTGTGTAAACGACACAATTTGTCGTCTGAAAATTATGCGGCAGATAGAGATTCGACTCATCGGAATCAAAGGCAAACTGAAGTATCTTCATGCCGGGATATCCGAGAGAATCTCTCAGCTCTTCTACATCAGGGGTGATGATTCCCAAATCTTCCGCAATTATATCAAGTTCTGCCGTAGCCGTGCTGACCTGCTCAAAAAAACGTTTTCCCGGTCCATTAATCCATTTTCCGTTTATTGCCGTTTCTTCTTTGGCAGGGACCTGCCAATAGGCTGCAAACCCGCGGAAATGATCGATACGGACGACATCAACCATTCTGCTTATATGGCGGAATCGCTGGCTCCACCAAGTATACAGACGATCATTAGGTTTTCCGTCCTTCTCCCAAAGATAAAGGGGATTTCCCCAGCGCTGACCTGTTTCACTGAAATAATCGGGCGGAACGCCGGCAACATACCTGGGACGCAGCGTTGTTACGTCCAGGTCAAAACATGACTGGTTGGCCCACACATCTGCGCTATCCAATCCAACATAAATGGGAATGTCACCAATAAGGCGGATTGATTTCTGCTGTGCCATCTGCCGCATTCGTCGCCACTGCATAAAAAAGACATACTGAACAAATTTATAGTACAGACATTTTTCCCCAAGTTCCCGTGCCGCGGCCTGCAGACTTTTTGTCTCATGCTGAGCAAAAGAGCGAGGCCATTCGTACCATGGGGAAGACATGAATTTTTCACGGAGGCACATAAAAAGGGCAAAATCATCTAACCAATAGCCCTGCTTCTGACAAAATTCCTCAAACTCCTCCTGATAAAGGCGTATAGATACAAAACGCTCGTAACTTTTTTGCAGCAGTCTGTTTTTGAAATCATTAACTACAGGGAAATTAACCGTATATTCATCAAAATGAGGCTTTCCAATCAAATCCTCTTTATGCAAGAGCCCCTTCTCAAAAAGAAGATCTGGACTTACCAACAGAGGATTGCCGGCAAACGCCGATACACTCATATAGGGAGAATTACCAAAAACGTGATCAACGATGCCGGTCGGCAAAAACTGCCAATAGGATTGCCCTGCCTGATCAAGAAAATCGAGGAAAAAGCAACCGGAATCAAGATCACCAATACCGTATGGGCCTGGAAGGGAGGAAAGATGGGCAAGAATACCGCTGGCTCGCCGATTCAACATTTTTCTCACTTTTGCAAAAACTTTTTTTTGCTAAAGGTAATCTCTATGATTAATTTTAGCTTTTAATAGAACATGCCGTATAATTGTATCCACATAACCGAAAATTTGATTATGAGATACTTGAGTGGCAATGTCAAGGTGGCTCTGTTTCTGTTTTTTTATCTTGCAACAAAATGGATACCGTTGTAAAATATGGAGTTTCGTGCTAGAAAGTCAGCTTCAGTTCCACTGCACTTTTCACGCAAACATCCTTTCCTTAATATCTTAACCGTGTCGGGAGACCAAAATCAGTGCATGTCGATATTAAAGACAGAATACTGAAAGCTGGCAAGGAAAAAGGCTGTATCAGCCTTGACACCCTTAACGATCTTATTCCGGAAGATACAGACGCCAGCTATATAGATGAAATTTTTGCCTTTCTGGATCAGAATGAGATTGATATAGCCAGTCGGCCCGAGCTGAGCAAGAACAAACGCGCCGACAGCAAAGACTGGCAGGAAGAAGACATAGATGATCCCAGAAAAGCGGGTGGAAAGTCTTCCGTGACCAAGGATGAGCTCCAGGAAGCGGAAGAGACAACAACCACATATCTGCGTGAAATGGGTCTTTTTGACCTGCTTACACCGGAAGAGGAAGAAAAATACAGCAAAATTATCAGAGAGGGTTTTGATGCCATCATCAAAACAATCCACAGCGATGAAACAGGCGTAAGAGAAATAAAGGTTCTGGTCGATCGCATATCACTCTGGGAAAAGCGTGATCCAACATTAAAGCCGAAAAAGCAGCACCTCAATTACATGTGTAAAAAGGTGCAGGAGGCTTCTCGCATTCATCCCGAGCTTGAACAATTAAAACAGGCAGAAAACAAGATAATTTTATATGCCCGTTCCATTGAGTCGGCTAAAGATGCGATGATAAAAGCTAATCTGCGGCTTGTCGTCAGTATTGCCAAGCGTTACATGCATCAGGGACTCAGCCTGGCAGACCTCATTCAGGAAGGGAACCTCGGCCTGATGCGTGCTGTTTTTCGATTTGATTACAAAAAAGGTAATAAATTCAGCACGTATGCAAGCTGGTGGATCAGGCAGGCAATCACGAGAGCGATTCTTGATAAGACCCGCACCATTCGTCTTCCCGTTCATTTCCTGGAACTGCGCAGTCAATTTTTCAAGGCGTTTTACTCTCTCTTGAAAGAATTGGGCCGTGAACCCACGCCGGTTGAAATTTCGGACAAAACCGGACTGCCCATGGATAAAATCCTTGCCATACTTGAAGCGTCAAGGGAACCGATTTCTCTGGAAACTCCGGTTGGTGACGATGACAGCACCCTGGGAGATTTTCTGGAAAATCAGGAATCGGTTTCGCCATATGAGGCGGTCAAAAATACAGAATTGTCTGATCGGGTAAAAAATATTCTCGCCACTTTAAGCCCAAGGGAAGAAAAAATTATTCGACTGCGTTTTGGTATTGGTGAAGATGCGGAATATACCCTCGAAGAAATCGGAAAACGTTTTAATGTCTCAAGAGAACGTATCCGGCAAATCGAAAAAAAAGCTCTCAACCGTTTACGTCATTCCAGCAGGCGCGACAAATTAAAATTTTTCCTCGACTAAAGAGGATCCCTGTTGCCGTTACTCAGGCGATCACCTTACTTGCTTATCAAATCGGTGATCGCCTTCGCCTGCGGCATTGCATTTTCCACTAAATTTGTCACGTCTCTCTCATTCTTCCTGCCTGTATTTTTATTTCTCGCCTGCGCCGTTTTTTTCTGCTGGCGCCGCAACAGTGTTATGCTCCTTCCGTTGCTTTTTCTTTTCTTGTTTGTTTGCGGTCTGTTACACGGCTCCTCTCTGCAACCGCCTACTTCACCGGAAAGCCTCTACCAGCTTTTTGCCAATAGACAAGAAGCGACACTGAGCGGCCTGCTTCTTCAGGCTCCCTCCATCTCGCCTGAGCGAACACGTCTGCTGGTTGAAGTCGATGCACTCCTCCCCAAACGGCAAGGCTTATCCACCC
>QKJV01000228.1 GCA_003249165.1 Desulfobulbaceae bacterium
TATGCAATAGTCCGGCTACGTTTTCCCGGGAAAAACATCGTTCTTGGATCGGCGCTCGCCACAGCCATGTTCCCGCCTATCTCCATCATCGGCCCCCTGTTCAACATATGGCGGTATACGGGACTTTTCGACACCTGGACCGGTCTCGTTCTGCCCTACATGACCTTGACGCTCCCGCTGGCAATCTGGACCTTGTCCGCCTTCTTCAAAAAAATCCCCTGGGACCTGGAAAAAGCGGCCAGGGTGGACGGAGCCACCCCATTTCAGGCATTCCTGCAAATCATCGTTCCCCTTGCCGCTCCCGGAATTTTTACCGCCGCCATACTGGTTTTTATTTTTATGATTACCACCGAACCTCAGCCAGCTTCAGCAAGCGCTGAGGGATCGGCGAGGTTGTTAAAGCGACCGAGGCCAGTTGTTCGACCATGGCGTCCAGACGGAAACGCCGATTGAACCGGTAGCAAAATTCTGCCAAATAGCGAGGAAGATGCCGATCGCTCATTGCGTGGTAGGTGCCACGGAGAGCATTCTTGACATTGCCCAAGACGATATTGAGCCATTTGAACATATCGCCATTGGTATAACGGCCATTAACATAGGTGACTACCTTGTCATGCGTACAATCAGCGGCAGCGACACCTGGAAAACACCCCAGACCATCTGTGAGCACCGAGCTACCAGGTCGAACATATTTGACACTCCAGGCAGATATTTCCTTCAGGGTGAACTGTTGTACCTGGCTGAATTTGATAAATAAGGGATGCCCTTCTTCCGACAGCGATAATGCGGCAACAAAAGGCATTTTCCCGGTGGCCCCACGACCTCGTTTGCCATCGCCTTTCTTGCCGCCCCAGTAAGCATCATCCCTCAGGATGCTCCCTGTAAGGCGGTACTGGTCATCGCGGTTTTTCATGACCTGTTGCAGTTTATGCTTCATACGCAGGTCAGCATTTGCAGAAATACCGAGCATCCATGTTGTCAGAGGCAATTTGGTGGCTGAAAAAATGGTTCCTTGTATAAGCGATGCCTGAAACCGGCATGCACGGCATTGATAGAGCTGCCGGGGCGGATCTCGCTACATGCGGTGTGACCACATTTGGGACAAACATATCCTTTGGGCCAGCGCATCTTGAAAAGCGCGGCACGACATTGGTCCTCAGATGAATATTGAGCAAGAAACTCAGGCAAACTCAAACCTTTCTGAAACTGAATTTTGTTTTTCGGCATGACATGCGCCCCTGAAAGAGTTGTTCTTGAACGCACTATGCCAAAGTTGGCAGGATAAATAGTGTCCTACCAGTAGAAAAATTTTCAACTGAGGTGCTGTCATCGATGATCAGCACCATCTCACACTGTTCGTTGGTCAATACCTTTACAAATCGTACCACAATTGTCACCAGGCTCAATAAAAATTTCCGCCAGTCAGTAACCACCGGCAAAGCCGGTGGCTTAACGGCGCGAGAACTGCTCAAAGCGGTGTATTTAACAGATCAACTGACCACCATTCGGTGGTCGCCTATTTAAAAAGGTTCAGTTGCTCGATACGTTGGTCTTCATTTTCTTGATCGCGGATATACTCCCGCACAACCTCTTCATCGGCACCAACTGTTGAAACAAAATACCCCCGGGCCTCTCAGGATCCGTCAAACTTTGTGAGTCCCCCCGCAAAGCCGGGGGTTTACCCAAGGGAAATTAACTTGTTGTTTTTTTCAATATTTTGTTATATTTCTGTTATTTTAATGCATCAAGCAACCTAGCCCGATGGAGATCCACAATGATTCAGCCCGGCTTTTTCGATCTGCGGGAGAGATTGCACGAGATTGACAAGAACGGTGATCCACTGACCAAGTTGAACCAGGCTATCAACTGGGAAATGTTTCGCCCAGCGATCGAAAAGGTGCGCGATATAAAACGCCAGTCCAACGTGGGACCCAAGGGATACGATGCCATTTTGCTGTTCAAGATTCTCATCCCGCAGTCGCTAATTTGTCGGACGCCACCACGATATGGCGTTTCCGTGAAGACCTCATTGAAGCCGGAGTTATCGAACAACTTTTTTCAACCTTTGACGAACACCTCCGTACCCATGGTTTTATCGCAATGAAGGGGCAGATCGTCGATGCCGGCATTGTGAATGTCCACCGGCAGCGAAATAGTCGGAAGGAAAACGCCGTGATCAAAGAAGGCAACGTCCCGGATTGGTCGGCAAACAAGCGGCGACAAAAGGATGTGGATGCCCGATGGGCCAAGAAGAACAGAAAAACATTTTTACGGCTACAAGAACCACTTCTCGATGGATGTGAAATACAAATAAATTCGATCTTTTGCGGTAACGGATGCTGCTTTGCATTACAGCCAGGTTTTCGAGCAACTCTTCACCGACAATACAAGTAAAGGTATATTGGACGGATTCGGCCTAGCGGTCAGAGGACAGGCTCAACACTCTCGCACAGGATGGCTTTCGTGAACATATCCAGCGCAAGGGGACACGGAATCGCCAATTGACGCCAAGGGAGCAAGAAGGCAACCGGACTCGGTCCAAGATCCGCTCGCGGATAGAACATGTCTTCGGTGTGCAAGCCCAAAGAGCTGGGAATCTCTTGTTACGCACAATCGGGATAGCCCGGGCTCGAGCAAAAATTTTGGTTTACGCAACTTGTCCTACAACATCGATAGAATGGGGATGCTGTTAGCCCCTTGTAGGTGAAGTACGTCCTCATGGTAAATTTAACCCTCCAAACGGCTGCGGACCGGCAAATAACGAGAATTGCACAATGCGATCGTCTCGAAAAACATAGGATGCTCTAATAAATCATAGGAAGGAACATGAGGGACACTCCTACTTAATTTTCAAGGCCCTTCAGTCAGATGACCCGATTTTTTTCCGGTCCCTAAAATTTTCGAATATATTCGTTTCGCCTATCCTGAATGCAAAATGAGGATCTATTAATGACTTCCGAGCCAAATTCTTTTTTGTTGAACTTCGACCCAAAGGACGAAGTTGATAAAATTTGCAACCGTATCAAATCGTTGCTAATGCAACCTTTAAAAAAACGAGGTCTTATCATAGCTATTTCTGGAGGGATTGATTCAAGCACTTGTTTAGCCCTGGCGGCAAAGGCGATAGGCAACAAGAAGATATTATCTCTTCAGATGCCTGAGAGGCAATCAGCAGACGAAACTATCGGAATCAGCAAAAGACTTGCAGAACATTTCAACGTTGAAGCGATTCACGAAGATATTACGCCAATCCTAGAATCTGTAAACTTTTATAACCGATATGACGATGCGGTTAGGAAAGTTATTCCTGAATACGGCAAAGGCTGGAAATCAAAAATTACCGTTCCAGATGTAACACAGCATAAAGGTTTTACCTTTTTTTGGGTAATCGCACAGAATCCAGAAGGTGAGGTGTTTAAAAAGAGGTTATCCTTACCAGCTTATTTAGAAATCGTGGCAGCCACCAATTTCAAGCAAAGAATACGTAAAATGCTAGAATATTACCATGCTGACCGTCTCAATTATGCCGTGATAGGCACTCCGAATCGTTTAGAATACGATCAAGGTTTTTTTGTAAAACTCGGAGATGGGGCTGCTGACATTAAACCAATTGCTCATCTATATAAAACACAGGTTTATTCAATTGCAAAATTCCTTGGTGTCCCAGAAGAAATTTGCAATCGAAGACCAACTACCGATACATATTCCTTGCCTCAAGGCCAAGATGAATTCTATTTTTCACTTCCATACGAAAAGATGGATATTTGTCTTTTTGGTAAAAACAACCAAATAGATATTGAAAAAATTGCTAATAAAATCAATCTATCTATCGAACAAGTTAAGCTTGTCTTACAAGATATTGATACAAAACGGTCAACAACCAAATATTTGCATTTAGCACCGATACTCATGAATGAAGTACCTGAAATTTCCAATCGATGACCAGAAGGCTGTTAACATGAACCTTTAACTGCCTTTGGCAGGTTTCTCCCTTTTGGCTCTAAGTCATTTACCATGGGATCCGGAGATGGGCCCAAATGGATGACGAGGAAAATTGTTTTTTTATGAGTTCTGCGCACGGGAAAAAGCCTTTTTATTGGATTTTTTTTATATAATATCGGGTGGTTTCACTATTGCGCAAACAAGAAACCGATGAAAAAGCCACTTCATTTTTTCATTCTTTTCAACGATTTTTCAAAAAGTTGTATAGCGTTGCCTAGACACCAACCCAGAAGCTTGAAATTTACCTGCTTGCAGTCTCGCATAGAATTTGATCAAATCCTCTTGATTCGACGAAAAGCCTAAAATGATCCTTTATCGTTAATCATCGTTGTGATTAGGGGCTATTCATTGTAATAAAAACCGGTCGAGGTTTTTCCTTAACCTTTCCATAGCGAGGAGATTACATGTTCATTTCCACAAAGCCCAAACTCATTTTTTTAACAATAGCCATTGTTTCTCTTTTCCATGCCTTCTCCAACGCGCTAGCTGCTCAATCAACAGAGGATGCGGTTACTGACGAAAATACTAAGGAGGAAATACGTAGCCAGTATATCAAGGCAAAAAGCTTTCCTGGCGAAGAAGAGAACTATGTTGTTGGTTTCGGAGACATCTTATCTATAAACATCTACGGTGAGGGGAACATGGCGGCAACAGCCACTCCACAGTTCCTCGCCCCACTTGAAGGCCAGGCGGCCCCAGGACCTGAACACCAAAGTGCGACGGCTGGTGGGGTAAGTGTTCGAATGGATGGTCATGTATCACTGCTCCACATCGGTGATGTAAAAGTTGTCGGCATGACATTACCCCAATGTGCCGATTATCTGAAGAAACTCTACTCCACCGTCTATTCGGATCCTATGGTCACTGTGGTCCTGCTGCAAAGTAACAGCCGGCGTTACACGATCATGGGAGAAGTGAGAACTCCCGGGGTAGTGAACCTTGAATTTCCACTCACGGTTGTGCAGGCAATAGCCCGCAGTGGCGGATTCACTGAATGGGCC
>QKJV01000440.1 GCA_003249165.1 Desulfobulbaceae bacterium
CTGTTTTTTGATTTGTTTCCATTCTTCGCATTGTTCCAAAAAGATAGCCTGCAACTGCCCCAAGAATTCCAACCCCTGCATTCAACTGCTCATCAACGTCTGCAAGAAGTACTAAAAAGAGGGTTCCGAAAATGATGAAAACGAGTCCGCTTGCATTGACCATATGGGCTGCGTCACAATTGGGTTTGTTGCACAAAGACTTCAAGACGATTATGAGTGAAATTAAAGCAAATGCCGCAAGAAGGATGCATTCGTAAAGCTTATATTTCTCTTGAGTCATGTTAAATTCATGGGTTAACTGGTCGGCGTTAGCCGCAATAGAAGTTTTTTCACCAGAGAGACTCTGGGGGGGCTTATCCTGCTGTTCTATTCCTGAGTCTGCTATACCCAGAAGCGATTCAGCCGTGTCTTTGGCAATGGCCTGACCGGTAATCAATAAGAGTAAAAGAAACAGAACAAAGCAGCAAAACATTATACCTCGCTGGAAAGAGTACATGGTCATTCTCCCTCTATTTGGATCTGTTGATGATTTCCAATAATTTGGCATAATGGCGCACCTCCACGTAATTTTTCATCGTAATCGCGTGGTCCAGTCTTTGCTGCAATCCTTCCCGGAGTTTATTCCTTTCCTCTGGGGAAAGATTCCCAGCCCTTTCGGCAAAGAGTGCATAGTCAAAACCTTGCTCCAGCGATCTCTGGACAGGTGCCTGATAGTTTTGGGGGGACTCTTGTTGGTAAGGGGCACGCTTCTGGCTGGGAAGTTCATAAGGCCGCAATTCTGCGCCATGAGTAACGTAAGCCACTGCAACTGTAAGGAAAAATATGGGTAAAGTGACTGTAAATGAATGCTTGCAGAAATATTGAGATTTTCTTGTTCGTGAGAATGGCGACATGGGACACCTCCTTTTCGGTTTCTGGTCTTCCATTTAAAAGGAAACGTATTGCCTGATAGAGGGGCGAGTGATGATTTTATTGAAAATTAGGTATATATATTTATTCACCTCCATTTAGTCAGCATAAAAAAAATATTTTGTGCGCGATTGTACAGTTAAGTTGTCATTTTTTTCCTGTAACACGAGAGCTGTTAAGTTACGCAGTTTTATTTTCATACTGTTTTAGAAACTATAACAAAATTTTAAAAACTGCCCCAATTTTTCAGAATTTTTATCTTTTCCTGCTGCTAAAAGATTTGATCCTCCTCCCAAATGGCGGTATCAGTTAAGTCCTGGGCCTGGATGACTGACAGGGAGAAAAGACGAGTCTGCAATCAAAAAACTGCTTTGCTAATTAACAAACTTTCCAGTGCTATCGTGCGGAGTTTGTTCCATAAAATTTTTTCTTTCGTCTGAAACAGAGAGTAAAAATGAATAATAACTTAATGATTAGCGAAGGATCATAGTTGTCTGTAAAAATTTCCGTAATCATTCCCACCTTCAATCGGCTGCAATTATTGCAGAAAGCCGTTAATTCGATACTGGGGCAAAGTTTTACTGATTGTGAGTTGATCATCGTTGACGATGGATCAACCGACGGCACAGCAGGATGTTTTAGTCGCTACCACGATCGAATTCGTTTGCTGTACCAGGAGAATCGTGGTCCTGCTGCAGCAAGGAACAAAGCAATAAGGGTGGCGCGGGGGGAGCTGATCGCCTTTCTTGATTCGGACGATATGTTTTTTCCGGACAAACTTGCTGTACAGCAGGCCGCAATGGCAGCAGAGCCGGAATATCTTATCTCCCACACCGACGAGGTCTGGTATAAGCAGGGGAAACTGATGAACCAGAAAAAGAAGCATGCAAAACCTCACGGCGATATTTTCCCTCAATGTCTTCGGCAGTGCGTGGTCGGCATGTCTACCGTCATGCTGCGCCGTGAGTTTTTTGACCTGATTGGTTTCCTTGACGAATCGCTGCCATGCTGTGAAGATTATGATCTGTGGCTGCGGGCAAGTATCCGCCTGCCCTTTCTTAAGATTGAACGTGCGTTGACCATTAAAAACGGTGGACGGCCGGATCAGGTTTCTAGCCGCTATCAGGTCGGCATGGACAAATTTCGCATTCAGTCACTTGTAAAGATACTGGAGGGGAAAGAGCTGTCTGCAAAGCAACGGTCACTTGCCAGTCTGGAGCTACAACGTAAATGCAGGATTTATGGCAACGGTTGTTTCAAGCATGGCAGACCGGAGGAAGGTACTCATTATTTGAAACTTGCCGAGGTCGTTTTCCGATAAATTGTCCATAGCAAGCCCGGCAGGAGAAAGAGCAGAGCAAGGCGCATGGCAACCGTCCGGGGATTGGTCCCGAACTCCAGCGCCATTCCGGTGCAATAGGTGGAAAGGCTGAGACATAAGGTAAAAAAGGCCATTTCCGCGGCAAAGACTCTTCCCTGGTAACGGTTATCAACTTGTTTCTGCAGCAGAGTGGTTGAAAACACCCATTGCACTGCGCCGCCCATATGACCACAGCAGACGAAAAGAGCGGCCCATGCCAGTGTCCGGGCTTGGCTGAACAGCAGGTAAGCACAAGATGCCACAAAAAAACTGGCACTGATCGCGCGAGCCATGGCATGCCTGCTCTCGCCGAAAAGACGCCAGGCCACCAATGGACCTATTGTCGCTCCGATACCCCTGGCGCTATAAAGAATGCCGCTGTTGCCCCCGTGGCCATTCCCTGCGGCAAATACCTGTTCGCCGAAAACGGTCAGCATTACGAGGATGCCGCCGGAAAGTGCCCAGCCGCTTTTGACCAGCAGCAGCGCACCGACTTGCCTGTGACATACCACATACTCCACTCCTTCTCGTAGGTCATTAACTCCCAAATAATCGAGCAGAGAAGGTTTGTTCTTTTTCCCGCGCTTCAGGGCAGGGAGTTTTAACCCACTGAGCAGGAGAGCGGAAATCAGAAATGTTGTTGCATCAAGTATGATCGCCGTCTCCCATCCAAAACGTGCTGTAGTGAATCCCCCTAGAGCTGCGCCGAAGGCGAGCATAGTCGACCATGTCACTCCGATCAGGGCATTGGCAAGATTTAACTCTTCTGTTTTGCAGAGAAGGGGAATCGAAGCCCTGCGGGCTGGATTGGCAAAGGTCCAGAGTGATTCCTGGATGAGCGCCAGGGTATAAATCATCCATACCTGTTCCGGTCTGTGTACCAGGAGAAAGCAGAGCACGACTCCTACCCGCAGCAGGTCGCAGCTTATCATTATTGTCTTGCGGGATATTCGGTCGGCTATGACTCCGGCTGCTGGTGCGAAAACAGCAGTCGGAAGAAATTTGGCAATAAGAAACCAGCTTATGGCATTGCCTGAGCCTGTGAGTTGCTGAAGCAGTACGAAAATGGCTATATAATTAAACCAGTTGCCGAACTGGCTGATGACGCTGGCAAGCCAGAGTCTGGTAAAACCGTGATTTGTTGAGAAGAGAGTGATATAGCTGCGCCAGTCGTTTACAGAGAGAATTTTGCGTAGTGAGCCGCTTGATTGCCGGGGCATGAGAAGATGGAGGCCGAAAAGATAAATGGTTGAAGGTATTAATGGCCCGTGGTATCTAGTACCTGTATTTTATATTTGTTTAGCTGTAACAACTGTCGGAAATACGTAACGATTTATCGACAACAATGTTGCATGCCCGTCCTGATTTTTTTTCGTAGGACAAAATTGACCGGATCGCTTCATCCAAACGGATGAACAGGGTTCAGGTAATAAACCATGTTATCAGTGTACCAGTCAACCTCATTGAGGGAGGTGGAGGAAAAATGAACAGACCCCTTGGTATAACCGTTATCAGGCACATTGTTGACAGTCAACGTCTTCATCCGGAGGCTACCGGAGATCTCTCAGGTCTCCTTAATGAATTGATTGTCGCCGGCAAAACTATTTCCGCGGAAGTCAATATGGCCGGCTTGGCCGATATTCTCGGCATGTCAGGTAAAACGAATATTCAGGGGGAAAAGGTCCAGAAGCTCGACGAGTTTGCCAACAATACCATTAAGAAGCGGATGGCCCGTTGCGGTTATCTCTGTGTCATGACCTCGGAAGAAGACGATGATATTATCTCGGTGAAGGAAGGGTATGAAGGGAAATACACCCTGGCCTTTGATCCATTAGACGGTTCTACCAATATCGATGTAAATGTCAACATCGGCACCATATTTTCCGTTCATCGCCGCAGGTCAAGCGGCGGGCAGGGATGTCGGGAAGATCTTCTGCAGAAGGGGCGGGATCAGGTAGCCGCGGGTTATATCCTTTACGGATCGAGCACGATGATGGTTTTTACAACAGGTGACGGGGTGCATGGTTTTACTCTTGACCCGAGTGTCGGAGAGTTCTATCTGTCCCATCCCAACATAAGAACACCGGAACGGAGCAAATATCTGAGCGTAAATGAGGGGAATAGCCGTTACTGGCCGGAAAACGTGCGGAGTTTTATTGATTTGTTGAAGGAGGAAGATGAAGAGAAAAAGCGGCCTTACAGTTGCCGCTATATCGGTTCGCTCGTTGCTGATTTTCACCGAAATCTCATCTCCGGCGGCATTTTTCTTTATCCCCGTGACAACAAGACTGCGAAAAAGAACTACGGGAAACTGCGTTTACTTTACGAGGCCGCACCTTTAGCCATGTTAATCGAGCAGGCTGGCGGTCGGGCGATTACGGATGATGGTATTGATATCCTGGATATAATGCCTGAATCTCTTCATCAGAGGGTACCGCTTATTATCGGCAGTAAGCTTGATGTGGAAGAGGCGCGCGGCTATCTCGGCTGATTATCAGGGGTGGAAGCGAGGAACGAATTAGCCTTTTTCAAGCAAACGGTTTGCCTGCAGTGGCCAAACAAGCCGGATGAGAGAAAGCTGTTGCAAGCAGCTTTCTCATTCTCCTTAATTGGTTGTTTTTAGAAATTTTCAAAAGCCTCATCGTCGAAAGGAATGATTTCCTGGGGAGAAGGTTGTTGCAGCGTTTTTTGCCGTTTTTTTGTTACTAACGCTGTCGTTGCTGCCACTCGA
>QKJV01000191.1 GCA_003249165.1 Desulfobulbaceae bacterium
TTGTGACCATCAACATGCCGCGCCTGGGTTATCTCGCCGACAATGAGGCGGATTTCATGGTCCGCCTGGCCCGCCTGATGGAAATCGCCCGCACAAGCCTTGAGACAAAACGCAAGATCCTGGAACAGTTCACCAGCAAACAGCTGTACCCATACACCCACTTTTATCTGCGTGATGTGTTTCAGCGGTACGGTAGTTACTGGCACAACCATTTTTCCACCATCGGTCTGATCGGAATGAATGAGGCCTGTCTGAATCTGCTTGGAGGAGATATCGGGACTGTTACAGGCCAGGGATTTGCCCTCCGAGTCATGGATTTCATGCGGGACAGGCTCAGTCACTTCCAGGAGGAAACGGGAAATCTCTATAATCTGGAAGCAACTCCGGCTGAAGGGACGAGTTACCGACTCGCCAGAATTGACCGGGAAAAATACGTGGATATACAGATGGCAGCCGATGCTGGGCGAGAGCCATTTTATACCAACTCGACCCAGCTCCCTGTCAACTACACCAATGACATATTTCGCGCTCTTGATCTCCAGGATGAATTACAGGCTCGTTACACCGGGGGCACGGTTCAGCATATCTTCCTGGGTGAAGCGGCGCCTGATCCGCAATCGGTAAAGAGCTTTATCCGGGCAATCTGCCAAAATTACCGTCTGCCCTATTTCACGCTCACCCCTTCATTTTCCGTTTGTCCGGCCCATGGCTATCTTAACGGTGAGACGACAAATTGCCCAACCTGTGGCGCTGAAACCGAAATCTATTCGCGGGTTGTGGGTTACCTACGTCCGGTAGGGCAGTGGAATGCCGGGAAACAAGAGGAATTCTCTTTACGCAGTCGTTATCGGATTGAGGACAAATCGTGAATATCGGAGGTTACCAACCCTGCAGTCTCTGTGACTATCCGGGGAAGGTCGCGGCCATTCTTTTCACTCAGGGTTGTAATTTCTGCTGTCCGTTCTGTCATAATAAAAATCTTTTACCGCTCGTGGAAAAATCCGCACTAGATGCTGATGAACTCATTACACAGGTCTCCATGCGGCGCATGTGTATTGATTCCATCGTTGTAACCGGCGGCGAGCCAACCATTCATGATGATCTGCCTCTATTGCTCGACAAAATACGGAAGGCGGGACTGTATGTTAAACTGGATACGAACGGCAGCAATCCGGCAATGCTCAAACAACTCATCAGGGACAGGCTGGTTGACTACATAGCCATGGATGTGAAAGCGCCTTTAGCAAAATATACGGTCCTTACCGGTGGATACCAAGCCGCCGGTGCTCTCGAAGAAAGCATAAAAACCATTTCTGAAAGCGGTCTTTCACATCAATTTCGCACCACGGTTGTCCCGCATCTGTTCGATAAACATGATATAGAGAAAATCAGAAAAATGCTCCCCCCGCGTTCTCCCCACCATCTGCAGGCGTATCGCCCGCCTCCGGACAGATAAAAAAAAAGAACTAGCTTGGAACAAATATTCCCTCAACAGATGTCTCTTCCGAAAAAGGAGCAAATAAAAGAGAAATTGCCTGTAAACAATTCTCAGTTGCCAATCTCTATCCTCACCTCTCCGCGGGAGTGGCAGCACACTTAGCAATGTCATTCCCGCGAAGGCGGGAATCCAGTATTTAAAGCTGGCCACACAGGAAAGGAAAATTTTTAACTGATAATTGTTCATAGGCATAAAAGAGAATGATGAACAGGTTGAGTTTCCTCTTCGAAAAGAACAAAGACAAGCCGGGGCAGCTAAGTCATGACAGCATCATGAAAACCAGGTAGTGGATGCTGGAAAAGGGCGCTTTGGAACAGATTCGCCGCGGCAATACGAGGCGAAAAGCATCATGAAATTTTTAACACAACTATCATATCGCAATAACTGACCTTTTTTTGACACCATTTTTCCATCATTGACAGTACCTGCCGATTTGTCTATCTTTTCTCTATCTGCTCCTGCTATATGATAGATATATCTCCCTTTTGGAATTCACATCCCCGCAATTATATATATGGAAACAAAAAAAATAAGAAAAATTCTGGTTGTGGACAACAATCCGGTAATCCTGCGGTTAATGAGTCATATGCTGGAAGAAATGGGATACGAGGTTGCTGCCGCTGTCGACGGACTGAATGCGTTAAAAACGCTCGACAATTTTATTCCGGAAGTCATCTTTATCGACTTGGTGATGCCAAAAATAGGCGGAGAAAAACTTTGCAGGATCATCCGCGGTCTGCCCAAAATGAAGAACGTTTTTCTTGTTATCTTTTCTGGAATCGCAGCAGAGGAACAGATAGATTTCCGTAAAATCGGGGCTGATGCCTGCATTGCGAAAGGACCTTTCAGTGAAATTCGGGAACACGTCAAAAAAGTTCTGGCTATGGCGGCAAACAGGCTAACTTCGCCAATCAGCAGGAAAATTTTCGGCCCAGAATCCTTCTTCGAACGGGAAATCACCAAGGAACTGCTTTACACCAAAAAACATTTCGAAATTGCTTTAAACCGAATTTCCGACGCCTTTCTCGAGTTAACCCATGAAGGAAAAATCGTCTACGCAAATATCGCAGCATCTAAAATGCTTGGACAGCCTGAAGAAAAAGTTCTCTCGCAATGTTTTGATCACTTTTTCCCGGAGAATCAGCAGCCATACATCAGGGATTTACTTGTACAGCTTGACGATGAACTCATCACTGTCGGCGAAGAAAAGTCTCTCTTTATCAAAGACCGCCAGATTCTTCTCAATATGGTTGCCGTAAACGACCTGAGTCAGAGCTTCATCATTGCCGTCATTCACGATATTACCGAGCGCAAACAAAACGAGAGTAATATGGTGAAACAGCAGGAAGAGCTTGAGCGGCTGGTGGCGGAACGAACATTGGATCTCCTTGAAGCCAACACGAAACTCCAGCGGGATATTATTGAACGCAAAAAATTATACGACCAGCGCGAGGAACTGATCCACGAACTCGAAAATGCGCTCGCCAAGGTCAAAACCCTGAGTGGTTTTCTGCCGATCTGCTCATCATGCAAAAAAATTCGTGACGACAAGGGATACTGGCAACAACTTGAGGCATATCTTGCCAAACATTCCGGTGCGGAGTTCAGCCACAGTATATGTCCGGAATGTTCCCAAAAATTGTACCCCGAATTGGAGGACGAGGAATAAGCCTTTCGTTACCGATTGGTAACACGAATCCCCAAAATCTCTTCCCGTCCGGAAGCATTGGGCGGCATGCGGATAAAAATCGGCATGCTTCTCCCTCTGCTGCGGGCGTTTTTTCTCGGCAGAGTCTTCTGCGGCTGGATCTGCCCCGTACATTTTCTGTCCGATATCAGCGACAGGCAGCTGCGGCTTTTTGGGAGAAAAAACCCGCGCCGCGACCTGATTATTCTGCCCCGGCAAGTTTTCTGGTTTGCCTTGATTCTTGAGCTGGTTATTACTATGATGCTCGGAACACCGCTTTTTGTCTTCCTCTCTCCTCCAGGCCTCATTGGCCGCGAAATCATGCGGGCTGTTTTTTTCAGACATTTGCCTGGGAAGGACTGGTGGTGGCGGTTCTGCTGGCAAATCTGGTAACCCGTGGTATGTATTGCCGTTATTTTTGCCCGCGGGTGCGCTACTTGCCTTTATCGGCAGCAGAAGGAAATTGAAAATTTTCCATGCTGCGGAGTCGTGCATCAAGTGCGGCAAATGCCGAATTGCCTGCCCCTTCGGGCTTGACCCGGCGCAGGGAGAAGGGCAATCGCTTTATTGCTGGAACTGCGGTGAGTGCGTGGAAAGCTGTAACCCCAGTCCATTGCGCCTCGGCTGGGATAAAAAACAATAAAAGGTGGCAGAAAGTGGAAAAAGAAGATTACCGGGGAGACTGTTGAAAAGGGTATAAAGACGTCAGGAGGCGTCTACGGACAAACAGATGCGGTGAACGTTTCTGCTTCATCTGTACATTTGAGCAGGTTGCGCGAATGGAGCGGGTGATTTTTTTTGCTGACGGCAGGGTTGTTGCTAAACAGGTCACACCGGAAGGGACCGTTTTTGAGGTTGAGAAAACGTAATTTTCCTGTTCCGCTAGTTGACTTTATACGTTTCATCATCGTCGAAAAGATGGCGTAAGCCGTGGTTTTCCTCCATTTCCATCATTTTCTCGATTGCCTCCTCCCTGGTGATACCCAGAGTTTCGGCTATTTCATCGATATTATAGCATGGCTCTCCATCGCTGGTAAAACCTGTTGGCCTCAGGTCGGGATAACAGGCGTTTGTCGCGGTATACGAGGCCTGGCCGAGTAAATCCCTTATTTCCGGCGGACCATAAAGCAAAAGCCATTCAACTGCCTCAGACCAGGTTTTGCTGTCGATCGTTTTATTTTCCAGAACAGCCATGGCCATTTCCAGAGTCCAGAAATTTTTAATATCGTCCATTGCTTTTCCAGTATATGTTAAGGTTGATTTGTTTTCATGGCGGAACAATCTTGATTGTACCTGTCTCCATGTGATAAATCAACAGAGGACATGTTCCCCTTTGTTTTACATATCCTTTCCTTTTCACTCCAACCTCGCAAGGTTTTTGAAATGAAAACATATTTCCCCCACACTGGCCTTCTCTTATCCTCTGTTTTTTTTCTTGCCCTGCTTTCTCTCTTTTCTGCGAAGTCACTCTGGGCCGGGACATTGCATATGGACCTCGACGTTTCCTTTGATACAATCAACCATGCCTTAAACGGGACGGCGCGCTTTGCTCTTGCACCTGGTGAACAGGCCAATATCAGGATAGAAGGACTGGAGATCAGCCGATTCACGATCAACGGCACTATACAGGACATTCCTCAAGACGAGGATGGCATGCTGACACTTCCTGCTGGAGCCGGCAGCAGAAAAGTGGACATCGCCTTTACGAAAAAAATCGACGATGCAATTGCAGGTGATTCCATGATCGACTGCCGTGGCATTGTCCTCCTCGACCCATGGTATCCATTGCCCATGGACCCGGC
>QKJV01000262.1 GCA_003249165.1 Desulfobulbaceae bacterium
GGCAGAGCATGACCCACAGGCTCTGGCTATTTTGCTGACAACGAGCAGTGACGTGGCAGATCGTACTGTTGGCGAGCTGGAGTCCCAGTTGCGATCACTGAGTCGTGAAGACATTGCCCGACGGTCACTGACCGATCGAGGTACCATTCTGGTATGCGCATCCCTTGATGAAGCAATGGAGATCGCCAACGACATTGCAGTCGAACATCTGGAACTCATGGTAACGGATCCTTTTTCCTGGTTGCCTGTCATCCGTCATGCCGGTGCTATTTTCCTTGGTGATTATTCCCCTGAGGCCTGTGGGGATTATGTTGCCGGGCCGAACCATGTTTTGCCCACCATGGGGACCGCTCGTATTTCTTCTGCTTTGGGAGTCGAAACCTTTCTGAAGAAGAGTAGCGTTATTTCCTGCTCTCGTCGGGCTTTTCTGGCGGATGCCGGTCATATACAGACTCTGGCGAATCTTGAAGGCCTTACCGCCCATGCCCGATCCGTCTCAGTGCGTCTGGATGCGCAAAAATAGTTCTTCAAATGGACTGTGGCGAGATTATACAGCACGGTTGTGCTGAATTGGGGCTTTTGTTGGGAAATCGGCAAGCTATCGACAGGCTGGTTACCTATTATAGCGAGCTTGTCAAATGGAACCGCAGGATGAATCTCGTCGCCCATGCCTCTGAGCAGGAAATTGTTGAAAGCCATTTCCTCGATTCGTTGACCCTGCTTCCCTATCTTGAAACGGGGGATAAATTTGAACTTCTTGATGTGGGAACCGGGGCCGGTTTCCCCGGGTTGGTATTGAAGACCGTCCGTCCTTCACTCGCTCTGACTTTGGTTGAACCGCGAACAAAACGGGTTACGTTTCTGCGTCATATCGTTCGCACCTTGCGTCTCGATGGTGTTGATATTGTCGAGAGGCGTCTGGAACCTGTCCTGCAAGGTGTTGTGCGGTCATATAGTTGCGTTACCAGCAGGGCGTTGGCAGCCATCGGTGACTTTCTTGAGCTTTCTGTCCCCTTCTGCTCCCGGGGTGGCATGGTGATCTGTATGAAAGGACCGAAGGCCGAGGAGGAAATCAGCCAGTGGCAAATTAACTGGCCGGAATCTCCCTACCGACTTGAGAAAATTGTGCCCTTAATTTTGCCTTTCAGCAGGGCGGAAAGAAATCTGGTACTATTCAGAAAGTATTTTTGCGATCTCAATTCGGATATATCTATTTGCCCCGGTAGCTCCTGCGCCAAAACTTGAAGCCTCCTTGCTGGTTATCGCGACATCGTTGACACCTGAAGTTCCGGTAATTGTTCGGAAGATATCTACCCCGTGACGTCAGTTGCTTCTGATGTTTGTGGATTGAAATAAGATTGTGGTTGTGCTGAAGAGATCAAATGTAGGCTCGTTGTGCAGACAGAATGAATTTCCTGGTGCTCTTTGTTTCATGAAAGCTGATTCCGCCTGCGAGGAGTTGAGCTGTTTCAGGAAAGAGATCTTTTGTCTGCCGATGATAAGAGTTAAGGAAACTTTTTGTGTTTCATCACCATAAGAGATAACGCTTAATATCATCAAGAAGCTTAAAAGACAGGGTCTTGCTTATCACTTTCTTCGATGCCGGTTTGCAAGCTCCTATCTTACTCAGCTTAAATCCTTTTTCTCTTTGACAATCCGATTTATTTTTTTCCCATCGTTTCCAAGGCTGCTATATAGGGGCCGAACAGCTCTTCATAATCTTGGAAACCTTTTTTCAGGATAAGAGGAAAATGAGGAATGTCAGATTCGTTTATAACCAGATTAGCGCTGTTTGACAGTGCCTCCAGATGATAAAGAGTATGAAATTCAGGTCCAACCAGCACATAAAAAATATATCTTCTTTGTGGCATGGGCAGACTCTGTATATGTGCATGTATCTCAGATGAAGCAAGATTGCCTTCAAATGTAGAATGCAGCACCACCGAGGCAAAACTGGTGAATCGCATTTTTTGTTCGGCCTCGGCGGCAGAGTGCGGCAATACGACTTTGTAACCCATCTCTTCAAAAAAACGAGTTATATCTGTTTGGATTGCTCCGTCTTTGATTAAAATCATGACCTGCGGAATATCGTCCAGAACATCCGACCGGCCGCTTTCTACCCGTTCCAGCCAGCTTCGATCAGGTGGGCCAGGCGGGAATGGTAACTTATTTGCCGGCATTTCCGGCTGGACAGCCTGATGGGGCGGTCTGGACGCTTCTCGTTGCACCTCAATGGATTTATGACAATGGGGACAGTTGAACTTCAGCGATTTTCCTTGTGGCAGGGATGCCAGTGCATTCTCAATTTTTGCACGCTGGGTTTCTGTTAGATTAAGATTTTTAGTGCAGTGTGGACATATTGATATCATCGATTTCCTCGTTTGGTGTTCTCTATAGGATCAAGATTGCAAATATGATAATTTGATATCAGGAGAAAGCGTCATATTTATTTTTCTTTTCTTCTTCCATAGCCAAACCGGTGATTCCGGAAGTGGTTTCTCCCTTGGTAAATTTAACCATGTCAAGTCCTCGTCCCATAACACTTCTACGGGAGCAGTAGCCTAATGCGGTTTCTTCGGTAATGAGCCCTTTTTCGTAAAGTTGAAGTATATTCTGGTCAAAGGTAGTCATGCCCATTGCCGTGCCGTCGGTAATAATTTCATAGAAAGTTTTTCCTTCAGACTCACCATTGATGATGGCCTCTTTTGTTCGCAGGTTCATCCCCATGATTTCAAAGGCCGCCACCCTGCCGCCACCCAGTCTTGGAAGCAGTCGCTGGCAGACAATCCAACGAATGGTATCGACAAGCCTATTTCTTATTTGCGGCTGCTCATCATGCTCGAACATGCCGAGACAGCGGTTAATGGTGGAGCCGGCATCGACTGTATGCAGTGTACTGAGAACCAGATGGCCTGTTTCAGATGCGGTCAGGCCGATCTCCATTGTTTCGCGATCACGCATTTCACCTACAAGAATAACCTTGGGAGCTTGGCGAAGGGCGGCTCGCAAGCCATTTGCGAAGGTATCGAAGTCGTTCCCCTGTTCCCTTTGGTTGAATGTTGCATTGTAGTGAGGATGGACAAACTCGATTGGGTCCTCAAGAGTGACAATATGGACTGCCCGCTCGTGATTTATTTTATTAAGCAGGGCAGCCAGCGTTGTAGATTTACCTGATCCTGTTGAGCCGGTAACAAGGATAAGGCCGTTGAGTTCATCTGACATTTTGTTCATGACCGCCGGCAGCGAGAGACTGGTAATTGTAGGAATCTCAGTAGGTAATTTTCTTAATACCGTCGAGAGATTGTTTTTCTGCGAAAAAACATTCACCCTGAATCTGGCTTTTTTCCCAAGCCAGTAGGAAAGATCGCAGGAACCCGTGGTCGCGAGGTCTTTGAGTAAACGTTTGTTACCGCCGATGACATTCAGCGCAAAGACCTCAGCCTGAAATGGGGTAAGCCGTGTTATTTCGGGTGTGACGGGTACCGGGCTGAGGACGCCTGAAGTCTCGACCTGCAGGGGTTTATCCACTGTAACATTAAGATCGGAAACGTTTTTGTACGTTTCAAGCATACAGCTAATCCAGTAATCAATTTCAGGTTGTTTCATGTCGTCTCCTGAAGTATTAGTGTTTTCGCGGCCAAAATTATGTGATCTGCGGCTGGGAAAAACGTGTAAATGATCTTTTTCGAGTCAGGTTTCGTCTGTTTTCAATTGGTGAAACCAGACCAATATTTTCCCTGTCATAAATTGTACGAGAAAAATTACATTTTTTCCTCTTTTAATAGCAGAAAATAGAGGGTGCCTGGTTGTTTCATCACACCTGCCGCTCTGGCAGCATAGTCGTCGCTGCCTAAAAAGAGATCAACTCTGCCCGGACCTTTAATTGCCGCTCCCGTATCCTGATTGACAACAAAACGATGCAACGGCTTCCAGCTCTCAAGAATTCCGTTTTCTGTGAAAACAGGCAGATTGGTTTCCAGAAAACCAACCATGGGAACGGGAAAGCACGAGTTGTCCAGGGCAAGCGAGCGTCCGGCTGTTAACGAACAGCCCATGCTGCCGGCCGGGCCATGTTCATTGTCTTGCCCGCTATCCGTGCAGGTGAGTGAGAAAAAGATATACCGTTCATTATAGTTAAGAATATCCTGTAATTCACTGGGATGAGCATGCAGATAGGATACAATTTTGGGGAGAGTGACCTCTTTAACAGGTATGATTCCCCTATCGGCAAGCAGGCGACCGATGCTGCGATACTTCCGCCCATTGCTGGCTGCGTAATGGACCCTGCATTCTGACCCGTCCGGCAGTCTGATTCTGCCGGACCCCTGTACATGCAGGATAAAAACATCCACAGGATCTGCCAGATAAATAATCTCAAGACCCTGAAGCAGATTGCCTTTTTCAATTTTTTCCCTTGACCAATAAGGAATAATCTTACCATTTTGCAACCTTCCCTCTTTTCTTGGTTGTCGGTCTGGGACGATCAGGTCGGGCGGGATACGGTAGAGAGGGTAGATATAGGGCGGGGATTTGACGAGGCTGCCGGAGAACACGGGTTCATAATAGCCAGTGATGAGCATCTGCCCTGAGTTGTCCGCCCCTGCTGCTTGGCAGATGTCAAAATTTTCAATAATGAAATTATTAAATGCGGTTTCATCTGAAGCTTTTTTCATGCCGTCAAGAAAGATGGAAAGTGATTGCCGCAGTCTGGCAACGGAATAACTCTGATTGCACATGTAAAATTGCTGTTCATTTTTACCTTCAAGAACTTGCAGGCTTTTTTCCACGCCGGTTTTTAAATTTTTTTGTTTCGCATCATCGATAAAAAGGGGAAGATTGGATTCCATCACCTTCTTGAGGGCCAAATCACAACCGGCAGGTTTGTGCGCGCAGCAGCTGAGTATTAAAGAGATTGCGATGAAAAGAGCAAAAAGCCGGAAGGTATTGGCTGTCTGGATAAATTTTTCGTGCTCTAAAGAGTGAAAATTATTTTTTTTGCTTGCCATGTCATGATACTTCGTGATGTTATTTAGAGAACTGAAAAAATGATGAGTTTGCCAAACCGACGTGAATGTTTTTGACGAAAAGTCAGCGACCTTGATGTAACTATCTGTAAAATAAATGATAATTCTATTTAACATGACTCTTCTGTTACTTTGGCACCGACGGGACTGCCATTTCATCGTTTTCAGCAATTTGTTTTCCAAAAATTTTCTTCTTGACACAAAACTGAAGCTTTAGCATAGAGAGTAATGATTGCCACAACGAGGTATAAAAAAGTAAAGTCGTTGGGTTTTTCGTTTGACCTCTCCACACCCTGCTGGTTATCAGATTCGGACTTTTAATTTTAATATTTGTTAGCGTTTACTGGCATTATTTTTACATATTTACTTCATTTAATTTAGAAAATTTTTTTTCATGGAGGCAAAATGAGCACTGAAGAAAGTAAAATTCAAAGCCTTATGACAGAAGAAAGGATTTTTAATCCTCCGTCCGAAGGGCAGGACGGGGCTTATGTAAAAAGCATGGATGAATACCGTGCCCATTACAAAAGAGCATCAGAAGATCCTGAAGGTTTTTGGGCTGACCGGACTGAGCAGCTTATCAGCTGGGATACCAAGTGGGATAAGGTTCTCGATGCAGATCTGCATAAGCCGGAAGTCAAGTGGTTTCAGGGGGGGAAACTCAACGTTTCCTATAACTGCCTTGACAGGCATCTGAAAGATGGTCGTCGTAACAAAGCTGCTCTGATTTTCCAGGGTGAGCCTGAAGATGACATCAAAATTTACACCTATCAGATGTTGCATCGGGAAGTCTGCCGGTTTGCCAATGTATTGAAAAAACACGGCATAAAAAAAGGAGACCGAGTTTCCGTTTACCTGCCGATGATCCCTGAGTTGGCTATTTCATTGCTTGCCTGTACCAGGATCGGTGCCATTCATTCTGTTGTTTTCGCCGGATTTTCTGCGCACAGCCTGCGTAGCCGAGTACAG
>QKJV01000062.1 GCA_003249165.1 Desulfobulbaceae bacterium
AAATTATAAAAAACGGAAGCATCCACAACGGCAAGCAGAAATATATGTGCAGGGAATGCAGCAGGCAATTTGTTGAAAATCCGGCGAACGTCCCTGTTTCAGAAGAGAAAAAAGAATTGATAAACAGGCTGTTACCTGAAAAAATATCGCTTGCCGGTATTGCCCGGGCCGTATGCGTTTCCGAAACATGGCTTCAGAGTTATGTCAACAGCCATTACCATGGAATAAAAAGACAAGTTAATGTAATTTCTAAAAAAAGGCCGTTTGATAATTCAATGCGATGAATTATGGGCATTTGTCCAGAAAAAGAAAGACAGACAATGGGTATGGCTTGCCCTGGATGTCTGCAGAAGAGAAATTGTTGGTGTATATATTGGAAAACGCAAGAGGAAAGGTGCAAAAGGCCTGTGGGATTCATTGCCTGCAGTTTACCGTCAGTGTGCGGTTTCATATACTGATTTCTGGCGTTCATATGCAGAAATTTTTCCATCCACGCGTCATCGGGCTGTCGCAAAAAACAGCGGTAAAACAAGTTATATTGAACGATTAAACCTTACAATACGTCAGAGGGTTTCCCGGCTTGTCCGGAAAACACTTTCTTTTTCAAAAACTATGGAAAATCACACCGGAGCCGTATGGAATTTCGTACATCATTATAATACTTCTATTACCAGATAAATCACTACTTCTATATGACTACCCTGGTTCCGGTGAAGGATGCGGATGTGTGGGACAATATTCCAGGCAGACCACCGGTCTGACATCAACGCACGGGAGCCGCACCGGTTCGGAAATAAAACGGGAAAAAAACAGGCCGGGCTGAAGCGAAAAAAACTTGTAAAATCAAATTCTTTTTATACAAAAACGGAAAAATAATGGAAAAAAATGACTGTGATTATTGGCCCCGGACAGCCCGGTAAAAATGCAAAAGTCAAACAAAAGTCAAAAAAAATGAAAGAACGTAAACTACAAAAAATCGCCTGTGATCCGGTATTCGGCAGGCAGAGGCAGGAACCTGAAAAGGAGATGAAATATGGTTTTATACCTCACGGAACAGGAACTGATGCAGATGAAAACGGCGCTTCTGAATGAAGACAGCGGTGAGGCGCTCCGGCTTCTAAAGGAATTTGTCAAGCGGTTGGAACAGCAGAAAAACGCCGGGATGAAATCCCATCTGGCAGGATAGCGGATGAATAAAAATCCCGGTGCGTATCGTTCCGGATACATTCCGGGCTTTTTGTTTTTCCGCTGAAATTTCGACCGGCCTGTACGGAATCATTCACTATCCGGCAATTCACGATTGGCGGGAAGCTCTGGTCATTGCCGAGGCTGGAATTTTCGTGAGTTCCGGTGCAGGATATGCTATATTCTTTCCTGAAATCAGGATATGGAAACCGGCGGGAAAATAAAAAAGTTGAGTTTTTGGTTGACTGAATTTTATTCGCTTTTGTTTTTATACTGATTTTAAAGGATGTATTGTTATGAGTCCGCCTCGGACCCGTTTCCGGACAAAAAAGTTAGCTCTTTACGAAATTTTATCAGCATGTCATCCTTAAAAACAGAGGGGGAAAGCGGGAAGATGAAATCTGTAAAGCCTGTATTCTCTTTGCCTGTCTTTGTTATTTTTATCAGTCTGTTAGCTTTATATGGCCTGAATGACCGTTCTTCTGAAAAGGTTTGGCAGAATAGCAGATGTGTAAAAAGCCCGGTCGTATCGTTCTGGATACGTTCCGGGCTTTTTGTTTTTTTCTCTAAAGCATTCCTCTTTCTATGGCTCCAAATTTCACGGAAAACATTTGTTTTTCGTGAAATCATTAACGGGAACAGGTTTCCGCGATTTTCCATTCCATTTTTTGCCGAAAAATTAACGAAAACCATTGACGGAATGTAGCGATTCTTGATATTCACGGAAAATGACTTTGAATAGTTTTTTCGTGGAGGCAAGCTATGATCGTAGGCTACTGTCGAGTCAGTCTGGCTGATGACCGCCAAACAACGGATCTTCAACGTGACGCTCTTTTATTAGCAGGTGTGGATAAGCGTAATATCTTCGAAGACCGTGCATCGGGTGCAAAAGATAATCGTCCAGGATTGAAGGCCTGCCTTGATTATTTATCGAATGGGGATGTTCTTGTTGTTTGGCGACTGGACAGGTTGGGGCGGTCGCTGCCCCACCTTATAGAAATTGTTACCGGGCTTAAATCCGGAGGTATCGGGTTCAGATCTTTAAATGAAACCATTGATACAACAACAGCCACAGGGGAACTACTTTTCCATTTATTTGGTGCATTGGCACAGTACGAACGGGCCCTTACCAGAGAGCGTGTAATTGCCGGTTTACGGGCAGCCGAACGCAGGGGGCGTCGAGGTGGTCGGCCTTATGCGCTGAACCATGAGAAGATTGAGATCGCTCGGGAATTGATTGCAAATGGACGGACTGTATCGGCTGCTGCCAGAGCTATTGGTGTTCCACGCAGTACGTTGGCTGATACCTTGAAACGTTCCCCCGTTTAAAAATATGGCAATTTTCGCATCAAAGACCATCTCTCCGTATGCCCCCCGAACCCCTTCCTCAATCTCCCGTTCCATGACCAGCTTCCGGCTGTCAATCAGGCTGACAAGAATCCCCAGAACCTCAGGCGCCGGATTGAGCCGGTCCTTTGCCTTGCGGATGGTATCGAGTAAATCCCTGATTCCGTGCAGACCACAGGGAAGAAGGTTTGACCAGTATCAAGACATAATCGGCAGCAATCAGGGCCGCAAGGTGCATGTGGCCGAATAAGGGCAGACAGTCAATAATGACAAAATCATATTCATCCTTAAGCTGTTCCAGCCCCTCTTTTAGCCCGAGTACCACATCAAAGGCTTTTTTTCCATATACAGAAATATCCGTCCTTCGCTATATAATTCTGATTTTTCAAGAAATTATTACAAAAAGCTCCCCGGGATTTCAAATAAATTTATAATAAAAAAAGTTTTACACGCAAATTTTAGGGTTAGGATTTATTAAAGTAGTCAAGATTTTCATATAGGACTTAAAACATTCTTATACATCGAGGATCTATGACTGAAGAAAAAAGTGGATTTGAAAAAATTATTCCGATAAAGGTTTCTGAAAAAAACTCATCAGATTTGCAAAGTCAGCTGGAAGAGAGGTGATCGAAAAAGCACTCTGGCTATATTATGCTGCCCAGTCTGACCAAACTCCGACATGGGCCAAAACGGTAATTTATGGAGCGCTGGGATATTTTATTCTCCCGATTGATATAATTCCCGATATCACCCCCGTCATTGGATACGTTGATGATTTTGGCGCATTAAGTGCTGTAATTGCTACTATATACATATACATAGATGAAAATGTTAAAATATTGGCCTCGCAAAAACTTAAAGATTGGTTTAGCGAGTGAATCTCTATGGTCAAAATCGAAAGAATGCCATCTGTACAATTATAATTAAAGAAAGGATTTTTATGAAAAAAATCAAGGTTATTTTTGCCATTTTTTGCATTTTACTTTTCTGTTCAGTGAGCTTTGCAGGAAGCAATAAAACAGGAAAGATGCTTGATGCAGCAGAAATAACATTTGATTCTGTTAGTATAATTAACAATATCACCGAGGGAACAGAGATTATAGATGTGGCTTCAGATGTAAAGGATATTGCAGCGCTTGGTGCTACTGGTGTGGCTGTTGCTGGAGCCTCTGGCACAGGAATAATGAGTACAATGGCTGCTACAGGAGCTGTTGTTGGGGGAGAGTTGTAGCAGGTACGACAATTACTGCTGGTTCAGGCGGTTTTGGAGCTGCTTCTTTGATGAATAAAAGTATTTTTAATGGTGATACAGAAGCTGCTCACGCAGATAGGATTGGTATATATTCGGGAGCTGCTATCGGAACTGTCGCTTCTGTTGCAACCTTGGTAACAGTAGGAGCAGGTCCCGCCGGGTTAGCGGCAATTGGAGCAACCGTTGGTGGCGGTATGGCAGCAGGAGCAATAGCAGTTTTGGCTGCTCCGGTCGTTGCTGCTGGTGCAGTTGGTGGAGCTTTTTATTTGTTTTTTAAAGAATAACCGCAGAAAATTTGCGATGAAAATTTTAGTGTAAATTTCGCAGAATAACAGATATAAAAAGCCTGGTGTGTATCGTTCCAGATATATACCGGGCTTTTTGTTTGCCTTGACAGTATAGTCAATCCGGGATAACAGCGTTCTTGAATTCAAGAACGCTGTTTTTGTTTCTATTCATGAAAAACTGAACAGAAGAGTGGAAGAATAGAAGAATGAAAAAGATAGCTGTAGCAATGGCCAAGGGCGGAGTGGGCAAGACCACAACCGCCGTGAATCTGGCCTATGGCCTCGCTGAAAAGGGAAATCGGGTTCTATTGATAGACTGCGATACGCAGGACCAGACGGCAAAATTTCTGGGGGTCAATCCGGATTACGGCCTATATGAATTTGTCACAGGTCAAAGCCTGAAAGGGAATCCTGTAGGCCGTCAGGATGTGATTTTCCCGGCCCGGAAAAATCTCTGGCTGGTGGCCGGGGGTCTCGGTATTACCGAACTGAAAAACTGGCTTGGGGAACAGCCTGCGGGCCAGCGCCAGACGGTTTTAAAAGACAAGCTGAACCCGCGAGAGGGCAGCCTGGATTACATGATATTCGATTGTGCGCCCGGATGGGATATTCTGTCCGTGAATATCCTGATGGCTGTGGATGACGTGCTTTGCCCTGTGGCATTGCAGGGGCCAGCCGTGGAAGGGCTGAAAACCTATCTGGGATACGTCCGCTCTGCACAGGAATTGAACCCCGGACTGGTCCTGAAATATATTCTCCCGACCATGTACGACCGACGAACAAGGCAGAGTCAGGAAATTTTCGAGCAGTTGAAAAAGGCTTTCCCGGACCAGATTTGTGACCCGGTAACATACAACGTCCGGCTGTCTGAAGCCCCTTCCCACGGACAGACAAT
>QKJV01000267.1 GCA_003249165.1 Desulfobulbaceae bacterium
TTGCCTCATGTTCCGGTTTCGATGTCATCGACTCTGCTGCTTTTGCAACCCATCTTGACCAGTATATGGGGGCATGTTTTTCTTCAACAGACTCTTTCCTTATCGCAGAAAACAGGCATTCTTTTTGCCCTTCTTGGAATTCGGTTTGCGACTTGGCGAAGGCAATGAACGGAGCAAAAAAGACGGCGATACATCTGTAGTTAAGCCCTCGCCTCAAGAGATCAGAGAAGCTATTATTCGCGCAACACCTATCCCCCGGATCACACTAATAAAGCTGATCCGGACTCTGCATGAAGGCAATTATGATTTGGCCGAGGTTGCAGAGTTAATAATCCAAGACCAAGTGTTGAGTGCTCAAGTCCTTAGTTATTGCTGATTAATCCGCGGGAAAAAATAGATTCAATTAAACGCACAACCCTTGTAATGGGGGAATTTCATTTGCTTGAGATTGTTATCTCAACTCTGCTGGCCACATGGTTCATGGCAGGCTAAGAAATAGAAAAGATGGATACCGGAAAACAGGGGAGCAGAATAGCAAGAATAGGACTTTCCGTTATTTGTATTCTGGAAATTATAGGCAGTGTCCCATGGGCTAAATTAATGTATATAGAGAGGGGGATGGACTCGTAACAGATTCATAGTACATGATGAGGAAATTGATCCAATGGCCCGTAATATTACTCTCTTTCATCATGAAAAATGGGACGGCAGCGGGTAGCTCCATGGGCTTAAAGGTGAAAAAATTCCTCTTGAGGCACATATTGTTGTCTTGGCCGATGTTTTTGAGGTCTTGACCTCAGAAAGAGGATAAAGAAGCCTTTTCATTTGATAGGGCGGGAAAATAATTCTGAAGGGAAAGGACCGACATTTAGGTCCTCCGATAATTGACTCCTTTTTAAAAAGTAAGGCGGATTTTGTCCGCATAAAGGAAATGGTTGGGTGAAAACGGAAAAACATATGCAATGTCCTGATGATCTCGTTCGTCATCAGGGAGGCGAAGACAATGGGCTTGCGACCCTGATGATTAAAATACGACCGGATTTATACCGTGCCTATCAACGCTGTAGCTGGATTATTATCCATGAAACTGGACGCAGTCAGCTTGAAGTGATGCAGGAAATGGTAGAAGACTTTCTTATCAAACATGGGTGCTGATAGTTTCTGTTTATTTGATATTGGGTAAAATTTTTTTGATTTCTTTTCAAGAGACAGGCGCCAACCTCAGCGCCTGTCCTTTTGCCCAAAAAAGTTATTTTTCAAGTGGCTTGTGGCAGAACCACCAGTCATAACATTCATACTTTTTAGGTCTTTCTTTGGCCAGGAAAACATCTCCAGCCGGAGGTACTATAACTCGATCGCCAATCATTTCGTTGTTCGGCCAGTCGGCAGGCATTGCTCCCTGTTTGTCTGAAGTCTGGAGTGCTTTGACAGCTCTGACAATTTCATCCATATTTCTGCCGATTTCCTGAGGATAATAGAGAACCAGGCGGACCTTGCCGAAAGGATCAACGATAAAAACTGCACGTACAGTGTTTGTGCCTTTTCCCGGGTGTAGCAAACCCAGTTGGGTGGCAATCTGATCATTTGCAGCAATAATAGGAAACTGGATTTCTACGTCGAGTTTTTCCTTAATCCATTCAATCCATTTGATATGTGAAAAAACCTGATCGATCGAAAGACCGATCAATTCGCAATTCATCTCCTTGAATTTTTCATATCTCTTTTGGAAGCCGACAAATTCCGTAGTGCAGACTGGAGTGAAGTCTGCGGGATGACTGAAGAGAACAAACCATTTGCCTTCAAAATCTCCCGGAAGACTCATGGGGCCATGGGTTGTCTGAACGGTAAGTAAGGGAAAAAGATCTCCTAACAGTGGCATGTTCATTTGTTTTTCCTCCATTGTTGTACTCCTTTTGACTTGTTTTCAGATTTTGTGTTAAGTGGGAAAAATATATGTGTATTTTGCCTTAATTTATTGTTAATGATAATTTTTACTAATAAAAATCTAATTTATCAATTTGTAAAGAGAAAAGGAGTACACATGAAGAAAAAAATTTGCATCGAAACATTTATGACAGCAGTTATGCTTTCCTCCCCTGTTTTATTTCCACCAATCGCCGGCGCAATGGATAACGTGGACAAAAACCTTTTTCCTTATGCACCATCGCTTGTTAATTGGGAAAAAAATCAGGCCGAATTCACTCCTCCGGAAACTTGTTCGGAATGTCATCCTCAACAGTTTCAGGAGTGGACCGGCTCGATCCATTCTCTGGCTTTCAAGGATCCGGTTTATCAGGGGGAATTGAATAAAGCGGTCAAAGCTGCCGGGCATGATATCGCAAGACAGTGTGAGGGGTGTCATTCACCTGTCGGTGTGGTTACAGGTCAGGTTAAGGGACCGGGGTTAACAGGTTTGAATGCCCTCGCTCTGAACGGTGTTTCCTGTGATATCTGCCATTCCGTCAAGAGCCACATGGGTTGGCAAACTCCTTATCATCAGCCGGAGAATGGATCTTTTGTCATGTCACCTGGCAAAGAAACAGCGGATGGCGTTGTCTTGACCAAATACGGTCCTTACACTCCCGAAGAAGGTTGCGGCGACGATTTCCATGAATGTGTGGAGCAGCCTCTGCATAAACAGGCGGAGCTATGTGCCAACTGCCATCAGGTACATAATTATGCAACCCATACTCCGCTTGAGTCAACCTACCGGGAATGGAAAGATGGACCCTATTCGGTAAAAAATATTACCTGCCAGAATTGCCATATGGTCGATTATGATACATTTATTCGTTCTGCGGACAGTTTTATAAAGCCGGAAAGAGGAGAATTCCGTCATTATTTTAACGGCGCCAATTTTCTTATTTATTATCTGCTCGAGCAGGCTGCTACAAAAGCCGGGGATGAAGAACTGGCGGCAAATGCCCACAGTAAATACGAATTAGCGGTTGGCCGGCTTAAAGCAGCAGCCGATGTGGAAGTGTCTCCGGTTTATCGTGATAATAAACTCGCTGAAATTAAAGTGCGCGTACACAACAAGCGAGCTGGCCACAATCTTCCGACATCATTGACAAATATTAGACAGATATGGCTGGAAATGACCGTTAAGGATGAAACCGGTAAAGTCATTATGACAACCGGCACAGTAGGAAAGGAAGGTGAGTTACCTGCTGATGTCCGATTGTTTAATTCAGATGGCATGGGTGACGGTTTTCATTTCCAGGTAGACCCATGGAAGATCATTTCCTTTTCCCGCCATGATACCATTCCTCCCAAAGGCTACAAAGATGTTTATTATGGTGTTACGGCACCAAATGCAAAAGGCCCATTAGCTGTTGAGGTGAAACTGCGTTACCGGCAGGCAGAACAGAAAATCGCCCATGCTCTCCTGGCGGCAGTGCCAGGTGACATTGATTTGGCCGCCACCTATGGTCTGACTTCCATGCCCGATCTACCCATACTTGACATGGTAGAAAGGACCGTAGCCATCAATACGACTAAATAGCAGTCGTCGTAAAAATTTTGTCCCTTCAGGGACGGCTGGCTTACGATAAAAATAAGCAATAAAAAAAACGGGGTCTGGTCCAATGATCAGGTCCCGATTTTTTTTATCGCATCGGTAAAGCCTGTCTATCTGGCGGCGAAGATTTTACATGACAAGCGTTATGCTTTTACGAAGTCGTGTGAGTGCTGCGAAAAAGAAAAGAACTCCGATTAAAGCGACAGCAATGTAGTCAAACCAGACAACATCAAGACCCGCTCCCCGGTAAAGAATAGCTTGAGCGAAGCTGACAAAATGAGTGGAGGGCGCAAACTGCATGATGAATTGGAGAAGTTCAGGCATACTCTCGCGGGGAGTGCTTCCACCGGATAGGATGTTCATCGGCAGTACGATAAGTATAAACAACAATCCAAGCTGGGGCATGGAGCGGGCGACTGTAGCTAGAAAAATGCCCATTGCGGTTGTGGAGAATAAATAAAGAGCCGCACCGCAGAGAAAAAGAGAAATTGAGCCTGTAATATGGACTGTGAGTATTCCCTTAATCAGCAACCACAGAGAGAGTCCTGTCGCAGCAAGCACAATAAAACCGTTCGCCCAGATTTTTGCAGCCATGATCTCGAAAGGGGTGAGGGGCATGACGAGGAGATGTTCGATAGTCCCTCTTTCCCTTTCCCGCATGAGTGCAGCTCCGGTCAGTACCATGCTGAGCAGAGTGATATTATTGATCAGTTCCATAACACTGGTAAACCACGAGGTGGTGAGATTGGGATTGAATTTGACACGCATAAGAAGTTCAACAGGTAAAGATGGAGAATTTCTGTAGCCCTGCATGAATTCCCTTATTTCACCACTGATGATGTTCTGGATATAGCCGTCGCCGATACCTGCCTGGCTAACTGCCGTGGCATCAACATTGACCTGAATAGCTGGTTGCCTACCTGCCATAACGTTTTTTTCGAATTCAGGCGGTATATCTATGACAAAAGTGTATAAGCCGGAATCCATGGCTGCATCAACTTCCTCGATGGAGATTATCTTGGGAGTGCGAAAATAAGGAGGCATGAAGGAATCGATGATACGCCCGGAAAGAGGTGAATGATCTTCATTGACAATGGCAATTGAAGCATTGTGCAGTTCATGGGAAATGCCGGTAGCTGCGCTGTAGATACCAAATGAGAATGAATACAGGACAGCAATGAGCAAAACAGTGTCATGGAAGAGGCTGCGCAGCTCTTTAATCCCGAGTTGCAGAATATTGTCCAGCTGTTTCATGCTCAGACGTCCTGTTTGCGAAGAAAAGCGAGACTTAGTAGTGTCAGCGCCGGAATAAAACAGGCTAATGCCAGATATTGGTGGATTAAATCGTCGAACTGAAGAGCTTTGGTAAATGTGCCGACACTCACTGTCATGAAGTATCCGGCCGGGAAGGTTTTCCCGATAACAGCAGCAACTCC
>QKJV01000223.1 GCA_003249165.1 Desulfobulbaceae bacterium
TTACAAAGTTACAGCCCAATTCTGGTGGCAGCAAACTTCTATCCGTTTTATCTTCCTCTCACCTTTCGAAGCCTTGCAGAAAAACTCGGTTTTGACGTGGATCAAAAAAATTCTTTCTCACTCGACATAGAATCCTCTGCATTGCGTTACCCCTTGCACCCACTCACTGTATCTACACCAGAAAAACCTCTTAATATCATCTGGATGGTGGCGGAATCTTGGCGTTGGGATATGCTTGATCCTGAAATTATGCCGGCGACCTTCAGTTTTTCACAAAAGGGCAAACGATTTGTACAGCATTACAGCGGAGGAATTGGTACCCGCATGGGAATGTTTTCCATGTTTTATGGCCTGTACGGTCCCTACTGGTTTTCATTCCTTGCAGAAAAAAGGGCACCTGTATTAATGGACGAACTCCAGCATCAGGGATATCAACTAAGTATGTATACCAGTGCTGCCTTTTCCTACCCTGAATTTGATAAAACAATCTTTGCCGGGGTCCCTGCTTCCCAACTTCATGTCAACAACGAAAAATATGGTTGGCAGTCCGACCAGAAAAATATAACGGAGATGCTTGAATTCCTGAAAAATCGGGACATCAAGAAACCATTCATGACTTTCATGTTTTTCGAATCACCCCATGCACGTTATTATTTCCCACACGAAAGCATCATCCGGAAAGATTTTTTACAAGATTTCAACTATGCGACAATGTCCCTTGATAAGGACATTGGACGTATTTTCAACCGTTACGTTAATGCTTCACATCATCTGGACAGCCAGATCAAACGAGTACTCAACTTCCTTATCCAAGAGAAACTATTGAATGACACTGCGGTTATTATAACAGGTGATCATGGTGAGGAGTTCATGGAAAAAGGACACTGGGGACACAATTCAGAGTTTGTCGAAGAACAAAGCAGAGTACCGCTTATTATATATGTTCCAGGTGTGAAACCTGAAGTTGTGGATACCATGACCAGTCATCTGGATATAGCCCCAACAGTAATGGATCTTCTAGGAGTAAAAAATCCTCCCGAAGACTACTCCCTCGGGTTTGATCTGCTCGGTAGCCAAAAACGGAAATTCACCGTTTTAACCGATTGGACCAGGATATGTCTTGTCAATGAAAAGTACAAGGCTGTCTTCCCTTATAAAGGCCCTCTCCTGGGAAGCATAATGACAACCAAAAATGACCAACGAATAAATGACGAAAATGACTTTGCCGTGGAAAATCAGAAAAGACTCGCAAAGGTTGCCGTCGAATTGGGAAAGTACAAAAAATAAAAAAAACAGACTGAAATATTTAAAATATTTTTCGAATTCCTGACAGTTTCTAAAAAAATATTTTGTATTACAAAAAAATCCTTTTTCTTTTTATATCTTGAACTATCACAAAAAGTTACGCTGAATACAATAGGCAAAAGCCCGCCAAAAAGGGAACTTTGAAATCTTTCAACCACCTTAATCCAAAAACAGAATGCAAAGCCACACTCCCAAGGCATGAACAATAACCAGCAAAACAGCAGCAGATCCCATATCCTTGGCCCGGCCTGAAAGGGGATGGAATTCCAGACCTACCCGGTCAACAACCGCCTCGACGGCGGAGTTAAGGAGTTCAACAATCAGCACTAACAGCAGACTCCCTGCAAGCAGCGTTTTTTCAACTCCGGTCTTACCCAACAAAAATGCAGCCGGAAAAAAAACGACGGTAAGCAGCAATTCCTGACGAAAGGCCTCTTCATGTTTAAACGTGGCCTTAAAACCAGCAAGTGAAGATTTCCCTGCCATGATCAAACGACGAATCCCTCTGCCGTTTCGCATTTTTATATTGTTCTGTTCACATTTTTCCATCAAATTTTACCAATAATCAACTTGTTCTCAGGAAACATCAAAAATCTGCCAGTGTCGATAAAACAACCGTTCTAGCCACTCTAATTTATCAGCACTCGAGCATTCGATCAACAATTGCTCCCATTACCTCGGTAAATTTTCCAGCTAGCGAAACTGTGGCAATGCCTGTCAAAACAGGCTGAAGGTTTATCTCTATCAATGCTCCTCCCTGCCGTATGACCTGAGCAGGTATGAAAGAAGCCGGAATTACCTCACATGATGTACCAGCGACTATGAGCAAATCAACACCACTGAGCAGCCTTTCCGTCCTTGCAATAGCCTGCGAAGGGATAAGCTCGTCAAAAAAAACCACATCAGGCTTTAGAACAGCACGACAAACGGGACATTGAGGCGGCAATGGCTCCTTGCGCACTTCCTCAAGAGATTTTCTTCCACCACCACACTGCAGGCAAGTAAAAAACGCCATGGAGCCATGGAATTCCACAACATTATGACTGCCAGCCTTCTGGTGGAGACAGTCAATGTTCTGCGTTATAATTCCCGAAAGAATTCCTTTTTCCTCAAGCCAGGCCATCGCATCATGCCCACTATTCGGCCGACAATCCACAATGGATATCAACTCTTCAAGCATTTTCCATACTTTCTCCGGATTTCTCTTAAAAGCGCCAAGAGTGGCGTATTCAAAGGGATCAAAACGAGACCAAAGTCCGTCACGGCTACGGAAATCAGGGATGCCACTTTCAGTACTTACGCCCGCCCCAGTCAGGGCAACGATCTTTTTACTTTTTTTCAACAGATCTACCGCAAGTCCTATTGCATTATCCATTAGTAATCCTTATTTATCTTTAATAGTTTCAATCAGGAAAGATATTCTACTTCTCATCGTTCTTTTTACGTGAAAATGGTAAAATCTTAGATTCATATCAGAATAAGTATGAAACAGGGGCAATAAAAATGGATCCTTTCAAAAAGTTACCAATTAATACATTCGACGAAATTGAAAGAGAATTTGGACGAATGCTCCGCAATATGTCCATGCACCGGATGTTACAATTCCGGGCAGAAAATATTTTTATCGCCACGGATGTTTACGAAACGGTAAACGAATTTATCGTTTATATGGAAGTTCCGGGTGTGGACCCGGATGAACTATCCGTAGTGGTCAACCATTCAAGTGTTACTGTTTCGGGAGAGCGCTTACGGCCGAATTTTGAACATACCATTTGCATCCACCAACTTGAGATGGAGTATGGCAAGTTCAAACGGACAATCGCGCTTGCCGGCCCGGTCGACGGTGAGGCATCGTCCTCAACCTGTAAAAACGGTTACCTACTAATCCGCCTACCCAAAAAGAAAATACCGAATTCAATCAAGGTCACAATCAAAGGAGACTAAAGGGAGAGGCTATAAATATGAGTGACGAAAAAAAACATAATACCAACGTTGATCCAAATCAACTTGAAATACCGGACGAACTGCCCATTCTCCCATTGCATGGTTTTGTATTTTTCCCCGGGATGGGTTTTCCCTTGCAGGTGAAGAGCGAACAGTCAAAGCAACTTATAGACGACATATTACTTAAAGACCGCCTGCTCGGCCTTGTTTCCCACAAACCAACAGCCAATCAAACCGAACAGATTACAGGAGAACATCTATACTCGATTGGAGTAGCCGGTTACATCCATAAGCTGGTTAAAAATGAGGATAACGCTTATCATGTATTAACCAGCGGTTTTAAAAAGATTCGGATTGTTGAGTATACTCAGACATCACCTTATCTAGTTGCCAAAGTGGAAGTGCTTGAGATGGACGAAACAATGGATCAGGAAATCGAAGCTCTTGATCTGAATCTGAAGACCCAGTTCAAGAAACTGGCTGAGCTTGTGATGCTTCCGCCGGAAGTTGTCATGACAGTTGAGGCTCTAACCAATCCATCCCATTCCGCCTACCTGATTTCTTCCCAGCTCCACATAAGTCAGGAAGAAGAGCAGACAATTCTCGAAACCACCACACTAAAGGAATTGCTTCGCCTGACTACATCACACCTCAACAAACGGCTGGATACAGCCATGATGAGCCAGGAACTCCAGAAATCCGTCAAAGAAGATATTGATAAGAAACAACGAGAATTTTTCCTCAGACAACAGCTGCAGGCAATTCGTAAAGAACTTGGTGAGGACAACGAAAATCTTGACCTTGATGAACTGAAGATCAAGTTCGGGAACGCTAAGTTAAGCGAGGAGGCCCGAAAGGTGGCCCAAAAAGAGTTGGACAGACTTGGCAGGATTTCGCCGTCTTCTCCAGAATACACTGTTTCACGTACTTACATTGACTGGTTGTTGGAGATGCCATGGGAAATCTCTACTGAAGACTCGCTGGACATCAAAAAAGCCCAGGAGGATTTGGATCGTGATCATTACGGCCTTGAACGCATAAAAAAAAGAATTATCGAATTCCTGGCCGTCCGCAAGCTAAAAAAAGATATGCATGGCCCCATTCTCTGTTTTGTCGGCCCTCCTGGCGTTGGCAAAACCTCATTAGGACAGTCCATTGCGCGGACCATGGGGAGAAAATTCGTACGTATTTCCCTGGGCGGCGTGCGTGATGAGGCTGAAATACGAGGTCACCGGCGCACCTATATTGGCGCCCTGCCGGGACGCATTATACAGAGTATACGCAAAGCTGGGGCCAACAATCCCCTTTTCATGCTTGATGAAATCGACAAACTCGGCATGGACTTTCGCGGTGATCCATCTTCAGCACTGCTTGAGGTCCTAGACCCGGAACAGAACTCCACCTTCAGCGACCATTACCTGGAAATCAACTTTGATCTTTCCAAGGTTATGTTTATTACGACGGCCAACATGCTTGATACCATTCCAGGACCGTTGCGTGACAGAATGGAGATTATTACCCTCTCTGGCTATACCGAAGATGAAAAGCTGAACATCGCTAAACATCATCTCATTGAACGGCAGCTTGACGCCCATGCCCTCACTGAGGATGATATTTCTTTTACCGATGATGCTATCCGGGCAATTATTCGTTCTTATACCCGAGAGGCTGGAGTAAGAAATCTGGAAAGGCAACT
>QKJV01000456.1 GCA_003249165.1 Desulfobulbaceae bacterium
AATGGCCGAGAAGCTTTTGCACCACTGGCAGCGGGACATTACTGCGAAGCAGTTCAATTGCCCTTGATCGTCTGATGGCATTCGGGTTGGCGAGATCAGGGGGAAGACCGCATGTTTTTGCCTGTTCATAAAATTTACGGCGGATATGAGCCTGATCTATTTGAAACATGCCGCCTGACGCAGCTACCGATCTCGCCTCGATAAAGGCCCGCAATTCATCACATATCCAATGGGGTATCGGCACCTCACGCCCACCATCTTCATCACCGGCCTCCCCGAATCGAACGATGTCATTTTCCCAATCGATATCCTTCTCTCCATTCAATGTAAGGATTTCATTCAGTCGCCCGCCTGTATAGCGGATCAGCAGGAAAATCAGGAGAATACGTCTCCGCGATGCGCGGATGTCTTTTCGAGCAGAATCGTTTACCCATTCCCGGAAAGAATTTTCGAGTGCTTCCAATTGAGCTGTATCAAGACATTTCACTTCTTTTGCCACGGAAAAGATACTCGCCGGGTTAAAGCGTCCGCGCAAGGAATCAGCCTTAAACTGTTGCAATAAATCTTCTATTGAGTCCTTTTCGTCTTTCATATCCTTCCTGCTTTGCCCATGTTCCGTCCTGACCGTCGCGTCTTTCAACTTACACGGCCTTTTTTATTCCTGCAATTCCAAAGAAAATTGTTGACAACCTCCCGCAAGATATCTTATTTTCCTATTGACACGAATATTATAATTAAAGTGTCTATACGTACAGAGATCTCACTTATTTCCAGGAGGTGCCTTATGTATTTCCCCGTTGCAGGAATAGAAGTTTCCCCTTGGCTCCCTCCCATCATTGCCTTCAGTATCTCTTTTTTCACCTCTATGGGTGGAGTCTCGGGCGCCTTTCTCCTTCTGCCCTTTCAGGTCAGCGTCTTGGGCTATGTTAGCCCGTCAGTATCCGCCACAAATCAGGTATTCAACATTGTGGCTATTCCAAGCGGCGTGTACCGTTACATTCGCGAAGGTCGTATGGTCTGGCCACTTACCTGGGTCGTCGTTATCGGCACCCTGCCAGGAGTCCTGATTGGAGCGATAATCAGGATAAGCTACCTGCCGAATCCAAAAAATTTCAAGCTGTTTGCCGGGTTCGTTTTGCTTTATATAGGAATCCGCATGCTGCGTGACCTGCTCCAGAAAAAACAAGGAACAGGCGGCAAGGCCCTTGCAGAACAACAGTTCCAAAAGGTGGTTAAAGAGTATCAACAGAAAAATCTCGCCCGCTCGCAATCAGGAAAACAGGAACTGCCCCGGGTCTCGGTAAAAAAGGTTTCACTGACCCACATTGTTTATGAATTCTACGGGCAGAATTTTGACATAAACACCATTGGCATCCTGTCGCTGAGTTTTATTGTCGGGATTATAGGTGGCGTTTATGGCATAGGTGGAGGCTCTATCATTGCTCCTTTTTTTGTCACCTATTTCGGGTTGCCTGTTTATACAGTAGCTGGTGCGGCCCTCATGGGAACCTTCGTTACCTCCGTGGCTGGGGTAGCATTTTACCAGCTTATTGCGCCTTTTCATCCAGGCATGTCCGTGGCCCCTGACTGGGCACTCGGTTTTTTGTTCGGTGCAGGTGGTTTCGCCGGAATGTACCTTGGGGCAAGGATGCAGAAATTCGTACCGGCTAAAACAATAAAATGGATTCTGGTATTATGTATTATGGTACCGGCAGTACGATATATAATCGCCTTTTTCCGATAAAAGAATGGATACTCCCAGGCCCAAAGCAGAGGGAGGCAAAAAAGTTATCAATTATATCGCCAATTACGCTGTCTTTGCATCAGACTCATCGGTGAATTGATAATTTCGGCCCTGAAGCCTTTTAAAAATTTTACTTAAAATTTTACAGCCACCTGCATGGTGGCTGTATCTGCATCTTTATCGGTTCCACCGTCTGCCTCATCATAATCAGTATCATGCAGGTATTCCAGAGCAATAGTGGTATTGGCAAATACAGCCATTCGGATGGCAGCACCATAGCGGGTTTCAGGCAACCCCAGGCCTAACGCCTCATCCGTCCCTTGACAGGAGAGCGAGAAAGTCGTCTCCCTGTCCAACCAATCAACGCTCAGACCCGCTTCAACACTCCAGGCTGAAGGCCTGGCACCCGAGCCGGAAAAAAACATTTCCCCAGGGGCAAATTCATCCAATGCAGTGACATATTCCGCGACAAAATCAAATGCAGCATACTGAAACAGAATATGAGCGGCCACCCCTTCCACATAGTCATCCATCTCGTTCAGACCGATAGTATCCTCCAGATAATCACTGAGTCCATCTGTATCGCCTATGTTGTTAAGCCAATCAAGGGCCACATCAAACGTGAGAGATTCTCCCTCACAGGCAAATCCCAAACTGGCACCCCAGGCATCAATTTTGTCATCTCCGCCAGCTTTCCTGAGATCCCCGTTAAAGGCATATACAGCTCCATACAATCCGGATTCCTGAAAGCCGGCCAGCACCCCGGTATCATTAATCTCTCCAAGTTCCAACGGCAGACTGTCCGATACCATATTGGAAACATACGACCCGAAAGGCAGATACATTCTGCCCATGGTCAAATAAAAAGGGAATTCTTCAGGCTTACCGAAAGTCACCAATGCTTCATCGACAATCATATGGTCGTTTTCTTCCCCCTCCTCGTAAAGCAACAAAAGATGAGCCTGGGTCCAGTCTGAAATATTGGCATCAAGCCCTATTTCGACGGTAGCCAAGCTAATGTCGCTGGTACTGCTTCCACTGAAATCCTCTTTTGCGAAGGCTTCAACTTCAATCAATCCCTTAAGGTCAACACGGTCTTTGATACCCTGCAGCAGAGATTTGTCCTCGGCATCAGCAATTTTTTGCCGTTTGCCGTCCAAAGTGTTTTCTATCTGCTCCACCCTTTGCTCTACACGAGCCATCCCGTCCGACTCATCCGGTTTTTCCACCAATCCCTTTTCCTGAGGTTCTCTGCCGGCCAGTATCTTTTCGAGTGCTACGACTCTTTCAAGCAGCATCTGATTCTGCCGCGTCAGCTCTTCTACTTTTCCTTCCAGTTCAGCGTTGTCCGCCGCCCATCCGGTTGATGTTCCGGCCAGCACACCAAGGGCCGTGATCGCAATGAATTTTTTCATTCTTTTCCTTTTTTGATAGTCAGGCAGGTGAAAACTAAAAACTTTCTGATAGAAAAGAGAGGGCTTTGGCTTCTCTATGCGAATTGACAGAAACCCGCTATTGTTTTCTGCTGCAGACAGGACAGCCCTGCATAGAAAGCGGTTTTTCAAGCCGGCATTCAGCAAGAAGCGCATCATCGCTGAAAATATCCCTAGTCCGCCCATCGGCTTTAACCATACCTTTATGTAGAATGATGGTCCTTTCGCAGAGATCAAGCACCATATCCAGATCATGGCTGGTGAAAATTCTTGTGTGGCGAAACTCCTGCAACAGTTCAATCAGCTGCCGCCGGGCAAATGGGTCGAGACCACTTGTCGGTTCGTCCATAACAAGAATATCAGGCGACATTGCCAGCACCGTTGCAATAGCCACTCTTTTTTTCTCTCCCCCGGAAAGATGATACGGCGGTTTATCCTGCAGATGAATTGCGCCAACCTTGTCGAGAACCATCTGGACACGTTGCCTGACTTCCTCCAAAGGCAATCCGAGATTGAACGGTCCAAAGGCAACATCGTCAAAAACCGTGGGCATGAAAAGTTGATCATCTGCATCCTGAAAAACCATCCCGACAGTCCGCCTGATCTGCTGTAAGGTTTCTTTCGTCAAAGGAAAATCGCCGATGCGAATGTGCCCGGAACTTGGCGTCAGATAGCCGTTAAGATGAAGCAGCAGGGTTGATTTCCCCGCACCGTTTGCCCCGATAATTGCGACCGACTCTCCGTGATGAATAGTAAATGACACATCTTGCAGGGCAACAGTCCCATCAGGGTAGGCATGTCTGAGGTTTTGCACTTCAACAATATGATGACTCACTGTCCCCCTCCGGTAACGAATACTCCCAGCCATTGGGCGGCATTTTCCATTCTGCACAGAATAAACAGGGCTGCCCAGCCGACCATGTAAAAAACTTCACTCCAGCCAAAGGAAGAATTTTGATGGGTATAAAATTCACCGGTAAAACCACGGGCCATCATGGCCATGTGGATACGCTCCGCCCGCTGCCAGGTCCGGATCAACAGATGACCGATGAGCGGACCATACCCGGCAAGTCCTTTCCCTTTCCTGCCGAAAGACCGCAATTCTCTGGCCCGTGCTGTCCGGGCGGCTTCCTCGGTGAGAATGAAAAGGTAACGATACAGGAAAAGCAGTTGTACAGTAAAAACCCTTGGAGCGCCCATACGCTCCAGAGCCCAACAAATTTGAAGAAAACCGGTTACTCCGACCAGCACAACAGCCGCCCCAACGGTGAGAACGGCCCTGAGGATGATAGACAAACAGGATATCCAGCCCCCGCTGACACCAAAAGAACCAAGTTGGAAAACCACCTGCCGATCAAACAATGGATTCAGCATGCCAACGACAAAAGCAAAAGGGATGATCATGCCGATCTTGCGGAGCAGATAGCCAAGAGGAATTCTGCCGAGCGCTGCAGTTACAACAGGATAGATGAAAAAAGGGACAAGAGCAGTGAATGCATAGCGGTCATGAGACACAACAGCGATGATAAAAACCAAGGTGGTAAACACCTTGGCCCGGGAATCAAGATGGTGGATGGGGGTATCTCCCGTTGCCAGCTGATCGAGCCGTTTCAGGTCCGCAACTGCCCCGTCAATGGATAACATGTTGATAAATAACCTGAGAGCATGGGAGAAATGTTATTTAAGAAAATTCGCTTGCAACCTTTGTCCCTGTTCTCTTCTGCAAACCTCATGCGGT
>QKJV01000436.1 GCA_003249165.1 Desulfobulbaceae bacterium
AATAAATAGCTGTGGCATGTTTCATGCTATATTAAAATTTCAAATTCAAAGAGAAGATTTGAAAATCTTATAATGCTATTAAGTTACCGGTCTGGAGGGAGGTAATTATGTCGAAGAAAGAAGTTGAAAGATTTCTGATTGCTGGTGGGGAAAACAAAGAATTTCGCCTCAAATATAACCAAATAGAAACCATGCCTAAATTTGTCGCTTCTGCCGTGGAAGATGGTTTTGATTTTACCGAAGATGATCTGACAGCGGTATTGCGTGAGTCGGGTGACTCCTTTGAATCGTATGGGAATCCCCGTATTCGTGATATCTGGTGGTTTTGAAATAGGAACGACACCTCATTTAGAGTGTCTTCATATTTGTTCTCAATTCGCTGGTCGTTCATTCGCGATCTGCCAGCATTTCATGCGCTCATAGTTTTGCAGTACAGTACATTCCTCTCCTCAATGTAGTACATCGTCATGCTTGGTCGTGCAGTCAACAAAAGCTCAGCCTTTGAAAAGGGGCTGAGCTTTTGCCTTTACAATCCTGAATCGTTTGTTTGCCCTTAAAATCAGAATCGTATTTTCTTCTGTTTTGAGGGGAGCACGAAGCATAAGGAAATTGTAAAACGGATAATGTTTCAACGTTTTAGTTTTGCGTTGTTGTTTACTAACTTACCGGCAACTTAAGCAAATTTACATCGAGTTATTTATAAAACTGCGGAATAGAAGCAGACAACACATCTTCTATACGCTCGACAAATATAAATTCAACCTCTTTGCAGATATGTTCTTCCAGGTCACGGAGATCCTTCTCGTTTTCCTTGGGCAGGATTATTCGATGAATTCCTGCTCTTCTGGCGGCCAATACTTTTTCCTTGATGCCGCCAACAGGCCCTGCGGGTTGGCATATCAGCATACAGCGATGCTATGGCCGCTGCCATAGTGACGCCGGCAGACGGCCCATCTTTAGGGATAGCCCCGGCCGGGACATGAATATGAATTGATCCTTTCGGTATCTGTAAGCCAAGGGACTTTGCGCGTGACAATACAAAGCTGTTGGCGGCAATGGCCGACTCCTTCATCACATCACCCAGATGTCCGGTCAAGGTAAATTTTTCCCCTTCCGGCAGAAAGATCGCTTCGACATAGAGCACATCCCCGCCAACTTCAGTCCAGGCTAAACCTGTTGCCACGCCTGGAAGAAGCTCTTTGCGCGCCTCTTCGGCAAAAAAACGTTCCGGCCCCAGATATTTAATGAGATCATCGCGGTCAACGGCTAACGGCTCTGTCTTGTCTTCGGCAAAATGGACAGCTGCCTTGCGGGCTAAACTTCCAAGCATTCTCTCCAATTCCCGAACTCCTGCCTCTCGAGTATACCGGCTAATTATTGTCTGCATGGTCGCATTTGGAACAAGGAGTTGATTTTCAACCAAACCTGCTTCTTTTCTCCGCCTTGGGAATAGATATTTACGAGCGATTTCCACTTTCTCTTCGTCACTATATCCACTCAAGCGAAGAACCTCCATCCGGTCAAGCAGCGGTTTTGGAATCATATCCGTGGTATTGGCGGTAGTGATGAAAAAAACTTTGGACAAATCAAAGGGGAGATCAAGATAATTGTCATGAAATGTATTGTTCTGGTCAGGGTCAAGCACCTCCATAAGGGCTGATGCAGGATCACCCCGGAAATCCCTGCCAAGTTTGTCAATTTCATCAAGCATCATGAGTGGATTTTTAACCCCGGCCCGGCGAATAGATTGAATGATGCGGCCGGGCATGGCACCTATATAGGTGCGGCGATGGCCCCGGATTTCTGCTTCATCATGCATACCTCCCAGGCTGAATCTTTCAAATTTTCTTCCCAGTGCTCTGGCAATGGAGAGGCCGAGAGAAGTCTTGCCAACTCCCGGCGGACCGACAAAACACAAAATGGGAGCTTTTGCCTCCGGATTGAGTTTCATTACGGCAAGCTGTTCAATTATACGCTCTTTTATCTCCTTGAGATCATAATGATCCTCATCAAGCACCTGCCTCGCATTCGCTAAATTCAAATTATCCGTGGTAGTCTTGTTCCAGGGTATCTGGAGAACAAGTTCCAGATGATCCCGCGCAACCTGATATTCAGGAGAGGACTGAGGAATCTGTTCAAGGCGGGATAATTCCCGTTCCACTTCCTTTTTGATTTCATCAGCAAGATGCACCTCTGCAAGACGATTGCGGAGTGCAACTATCTCGGATTCTGCCGTACCTTGTTCGCCGAGTTCTTTCTGAATAGCCTGCATCTGCTGCCTGAGGATGTAGTTCCTTTGTTCCTTGCTGAGTTTCTGTTCTGCCTCACTGACAATTTTGCGACGCACTTCAAGCACTTGAACCTCATGGTTCAGGTACTCACGTATATATTCCATTGCCTGTGTGTTGGATGGTGCTTCGAGTAATGCCTGTTCCTTCGTAATATCCAGGGATAATAACTGGCCAAGAGGAAAAACCAGTTGCATGAAATCTTCGCCAGGAACAACAAAGGGCGGGAAATTCAGTTCTACCTCCGGATGGCTCAAGGCAAAGTATTTTCCAGTAAGATCAAGTACTTCTCTTTGTAATGCCTCAACTTTAACGCCGTGCTGGATTTCCATCAGCTTCGGCCTTAAACGTGCCTTTATAAAAGGTGAAACCTGAATTATTTCGGAAATCTCAACTCTTTCCATGCCTTGTATAATTGCTTGAACTGTTGAACGTGCTCTGGCAATAAGCTTGATAAGACTCGCTGTTCCAACGGTAAAAATATCCTCCGCCTTCGGTTCATTGACATTGGGGTTTCGCTGGGCAAAAACAGCAAGCATTTTATTTTCACTTGCGAGGGCTGCTTCCACCACTTCTATTGATGAAGGTCTTGATATTGAAATGGGGCTGGCGGCATGCGGAAACATGACGGTATTTTTGAGCGGTAGAATTGGTAAAATGAAAGATCTGCTTGAATCGTTCATAATTTTCAGCCACCACAATAGAAATTTGAGAAGTATGTAATTATCACCACATTGCAGCTGTGGCGCGGATTTTTCCTGCTATTTTGCTTCGAATACGCTGAAAAAATCCGTACCACAGCTTCCTTTTAAAAGATAGTTGAAAAATAAGTGGTAATCAAAATGATCTGCCCACAAAAAAGTGGAGTCATAGTTAAGCCGTTTTTCTGCAATCCCACTATTTCAAATTCATGTTGAGCTGGGGATTTGTGACCGTTGATGGCATGCTTTCTTTTCTGATTATAGAAGAATTCAATTCCGTGGAGGAGAGCCTGCCCGCCCTCTGCCGCATATCCCTCAGTCCCATTTTGGGTTCATAATTTGGATAACAGCATGTTTATCAGGGATTTAGCTGAATAATATTTTGAAGATGAGGTCGAGTTCGTCAAGAGAGTGCAGAAAAAGAAAAGAGAGGTTTTTGAACCTGTCTCAGCGCCCGCAGATGAAAGTATGGCTCCATACTTTTCTGGTCCCCTGCCTTTTCCATAACCGAGCAGCAGTAAGGACGATTATGTCTGGTGAAAAGTCTCTCAAACCAGCTGACATTGCCGGGATGTTCAGGAATATAAATTTGAGGTGTTGCTGAAATGTTTACTATTTCCAGAGGATATATCTGAGCCAGTAGCGAAAAATTGTTGAAGGGGTGAAAAGCAGATATAGAGAAATATCACATTTCACTTCATCCCAACTTCCTCAAGCTGGCTCAATCAATTAGTTTTCTCCGTCAACCATCAAATTCACGGTAAACATACGCTCCCGTGCACCGCGAAGTATGGCTTGCCTTCCCGTGACCGTAACCGCTACTCCCCACGGTCATAATGCAGCGGTTAAGATGAGGGTGAACTTGTCCGTAGAGCCTTTATCGTTATGGCAATACTGGGAAATCGGTTCATAGTGGGTGGGCCATTCTTTTTTAACCATACCTCGTAGTCATGATGCAGGCAGGATTAGTCGTATTGATGAAGACGGAACTTGTTATGTAGAGAGCGTTTACCTCGCATATTTCGTCATGGCTTCCACTTCGTGTAGCAAGGGGATTTGCTAAAAAAATGGGGCAGATACCTTAACTCATCGTTCTGGCGCTAATTTTTATCTTCTTGAGCGAAAGCGTGATTTCTGTTTGCGTTGTTCAGCCTGATTCACTTTGATTTCGCGCCCATTGAGCATGCTTTTGTTCAAGGCCTTGATCGCCATATCCGCCTCTGAATTATTAGGCATGTCAACGAAGGCAAATCCTTTAGACTGACCGGAAAATCTATCCTTAATGAGATTCAGGCCGAAGTTCATCTTCGGTAACGCTATAGGGCAACTGCCCGACAAAAATTTTCATAATTCATACCTCCAGTAAATGTGGGATGGAAAGGACGCGGACAAGCATCAGTCCTGCAACAAACCAGCAACAAAATAATGAAAAAATCGTGTCCGGAAAGAAGGAAACGGAAGGGGAAATCAGCTCCTTGAGGATTCATGCTGTTTCTCCTGGCAAGTGATCAGCAGAAACCCGAACGGCTCTGATCTATCGAGGAATGAAAACTCGCGGATAGGCAAGAATTACGTCAGGAAGAATATGCCATGCACTCATATCGTGGTAGTTTGCAATGTGAATAAATCTTTTTTTTACATTTTACGCAAGTAAAAATAATTTTGGATTCCGCCATCAGTCAGGAGAGATTGATATGAATATTCTGTATTCCATGTTTTATTGCATTGCATAATTTGCGATGTCGTGTATATTGGTTTAAATACATAGTAAGCAGGAGTACATTTCTTCGATATTCTCGTTGTTTTTTCTATCAAACATCGTCTAGTTAAATCTAAGTTTCTGCCCTCCTTTTATTCAGGAAGTAGCTCAATCTTAACAAATTTGCCCTTCTTTATTTCAGAATTACCTGGATAAGATCATCACTTTATTTTTATAGGAATTTAATGCGTTTTACAGATTTTCAGTTTCACCCGGCAGTAAACTCCGGTATTGCAGCCTGCGGTTACACTACCCCCACCCCCATTCAGGAAAAGGCAATTCCCCTCATCCTCGCCGGTCGAGACATTCTCGGCTTGGCGCAGACCGGGACAGGGAAGACAGCAGCCTTTGTCCTTCCCCTTCTTCAGCGTTTGCAGTCCGGCCCTCGCAGAAAAGTTAGAGCCCTCGTTGTCGCTCCCACCAGAGAACTGGCAGAGCAGATCCACGAAAACATCGGCAAAATGGCCATACAGACCGGTCTTAAGAGCGCCGTCGTTTATGGGGGAATTGGAAAACAGCCGCAGATCGGAAAAATCCGTGCCGGTGCTGAAATTATTGTTGCCTGTCCCGGCAGACTGCTCGATCTTCTCAACGAAAAGGTATTCAACCTGGACAACATCGAGGTACTGATTCTTGATGAGGCGGACCACATGTTAGATAAGGGATTTTTGCCGGCCATCCGCCGCATCATCAAACAACTGCCCACAAAACGTCAGTCCCTTGTTTTTTCCGCTACCATGCCAAGGGAAATTTGCCATCTTGCTGAAGAGATTCTCAAGGACCCGGCTCGGGTGCAGATCAATCATTCCCTGCCAGCTCCGACCATTTCCCATGCCCTTTTTTTGGTTGACAAAGAACGTAAAACTGCTTTACTCAAAAGCATCATCCGGGAACGGGAGATGGCCAGCACACTTGTTTTCACTCGCACCAGGCACAAGGCAAAAAGCCTTGCCCTGCACCTGCAGAAAGCCGGATTCAGCGTAAGCTCACTGCAGGGAGATCTTTCGCAGCAGAAACGGCAGAAAGCCTTGGATGGATTCCGCCAGAGGACTTTCAAGATCCTGGTTGCCACTGATATTGCTGCCCGTGGCATTGATATCGAGGGAATTTCCCATGTTATCAATTATGATGTTCCAGATACGTCCGAAACCTATACCCACCGGACCGGACGCACGGGAAGAGCCTCACATGCCGGGCAGGCTCTCACCTTTGCTTGTCAAGAAGACAGCAGGACCATCGCACTGATTGAGCAGGCCCTCGGGAAAAAAATGACTCGCGAGTTCTCCCCTGACTTCGCTGGCGAAACAGAGATGAACCCGGGGGAAGAGCGTTCTGAAAAACCGGCAGGCCGCTCAATGCCGCGCAAGAGAAAAAAAGGTTTTTCACCAGGTCGCAGAAAAACAGGAAACGTCAGGGCCTGTTCCTGTGATTTTGGCATCAGCAGGTTGGTATCACGATAATTTATATTGTCTGGATGTCCAGACGACTTCTGGCCGATGTGTCATCGCATGATACCTCGGCTTTCTAACAAATGGTTTCAAAAGAATTAAGTCCAAAGGAGTAGTAAAAGATGGCTGAAGGAACAGTAAAATGGTTTAATGATTCAAAAGGTTTTGGTTTCATCGAGCAGGATGGCGGTAAGGATGTATTTGTCCATCATTCCGCTATTCAGGCTCAGGGCTTCAAATCCCTGAAGGAAGGAGCCCGGGTGACGTTCGACGTTGTCGAAGGCCCCAAAGGTCCTTCAGCAGCAAATGTTGTGCAGCGATAAAACGATATCTCAATAACAAACCCCGCATTCAGCGGGGTTTGTTATGAAATATACTCAGGACATCCCGAGCAACAGGACGTCAGCACCCATCACCATAGAAAAGGAAAAAATTGGGCAGAACAAACTATTCATTTGAAAAACGCCAGAAAGAATTGGCGAAAAAAAAGAAAAAAGAAGAAAAACAACAACGTAAGCATGAAAAAAGAGGAAATCTTCCTCATGAAAATGACAACACCAACCCCGCCATAGAGTAAACAGCTGCTTCCCGCCGAACCTCAGTCTGACTACTGGCAAAGAGAAGCATGTGTCATGAAGTTCGCTGACCGCTCAACTCTGTGATAATCTTCACCAGTACCTGTTAACGACGGCAGTCGTCAAATTTCCTTTGAGCCGTTGCCAAGAAAAGATCTAATAAAGAATAACTGCCCAAAAGCCTTTGAATAAGGCGTTCATTCCTCAAGCTTGCCGCATCAAAAATTTGAAAGTATATCACAAACTTCAGGTTATCAGGTTAAGAGAGCTACTGTTCTTTGAACCACTTAAGTTCTTGAAATGATATATTGGTATTCCCTGATATTGGGATTGGCTGCTTCAAGAGGTATCCTGAGAACTCGCGTTTCCACAACGAGACACCCACGTAATTGATCTCCGATAGGGCTACGGCCACTTCTGCGTCAACAGATGACAGCAAGGTGGCTATTCCGCTGATCATAAAAGTTACCTTCCTTGCCTCTTTAAGGCCCTGCATTGTCAAAAGCCATCACAGACACAACGAATAATCCCTGTTAATCTGAGCAGTTATTCCATTGCCAGGCATGGATTTGCAAAAAAAATCATTTTTTATTACGTTTTATTTATTTCCCACAACATAGTCTAACGAGCACCATCACAGAGGTCCACCCAAAACCAAACTTCCCGTCTTGAGGTGAAAATGACACTTTTTTTTCGAATTTCCGTAGTTTTGTTTTTCATTTTTCTTTCTTCCTCCCTCTCACTGGCCGAAGTTGTCGTTCTAAAAAACGGCGATACCCTTTCCGGCAATATTGTAAAGCAGACCAAGGATACAATAACCCTGGAACATGAGGTACTCGGCGTTTTGACCTTGCAAAAAAAACAGCTTAAACCTGCCGAAGACAAAACAACCATCCAGAAACCCATTCCAAAAACCACAATGCCGGGAATTTTCGGCACAAATTTTCTTGCAGGGTGGAAACGACGCTTGTCGGTTGGTCTTAAAGGAGAGGAAGGCAACGATGTCAGTCTTAACATCAACGGGGCGTTTGACGCCGCATATATAGACCAGGAAAACCGATTCACTCTCAACGCCGCCTATTTTTACGAATCACAGGACCACGAACGAAACACCAGCAAAGGCAACGCCGGTTTTGTCAGGGACTGGCTTTTGCCGGAAACACCCTGGTTCTACTACGCTTACACTCGATATAACTATGACGAGTTTAAATCCTGGGAACATCGTGTGTCGCTGATAGGCGGTACCGGCTATGGTTTTTTTGATGAGGAAAAATTCAAACTGCATGGCAGAGTAGGTTTTGGCGGCAACCGTACCTGGGGGGAGGAAGATGATATTAACCCCGAAATGCAGCTTGGCGTTGAATGTCACTGGCTGCCAAATGACATCCATTCCTTCTCGGCCACATTTTTTATTTTCCCCGATTTGAATGAGCTTGGCGAGTATCGGACCCAGGGCCAGGCCAAATGGGAGATCAATCTCCCTGCTACCCAGGGACTGGGGCTTGAATTCGGCATCGAGCATGAATACGAATCAAGACTTCACGACCAGCTGGATAAGGAGAGTCACTATGACCTGCTGTACTTCGGCCGGGTCCGCATTGACCTGTAGCCAGGCCAACCCGGGAGTTCCCGCAAAACAATGATCATCCGATGAGGATAGCAGCGGCCTGGGTCACAGAGATGCTCTGAGAGGTTAGTCTCTTTGTGTTGTAATTCTTTCTGGATGCAACCAATATTGTCTTCCTTTTAGCAGGTAACAATTTCGGTTTATCCTTTTATCGATTGAATGAATCTGTTTGAAATGATAAAAATATCGATATTCCAAATTGTTGTCCAGGAAGTGTGACCTTCTCCTCTCCAGGCATCCATCGACGAAGCAACTCATCCCGGCGTGACAGTTCGGGATGAAACACTCTGTGTCACCCGGCAAAGTATCCCTCGATCATCTCAACAAATGAAGGAGGAACATCTTCATGAATACTTTCTTGGATTTTTTCAGGCAATTTAACTGGCAGAATCTGCTTTTCACCTGCCTGCGTATCCTGTTGATACTGGGCATCGCCTGGCTCTGCATGGTTATCCTCCAGACCATGTTAAAACGTTTGGAACGACGGCTTCTGCGTCAGGGAGAGGCTGCTGGCGAACCGCCGACAGAATCGGCAAAACGGGTGGAAGCCATTATCCGTCTGGTCCGGCAGGCAGCAAG
>QKJV01000443.1 GCA_003249165.1 Desulfobulbaceae bacterium
AGGCTTGCTTTTTGCAAAACTATTTGTTATAATATTTAAGCACAATTAATGGAAAGATGGCTGAGCTGGTCTAAGGCGCACGACTGGAACTCGTGTGTGGGGTAACACTCACCGAGGGTTCGAATCCCTCTCTTTCCGCCAAATCATCACGTCAGGATTGATATAATTTCTGGCGAAGCCAAGAACCTTGAGAAATCAGGGTTCTTTTGCTTTTTGGGTTCAAATTGGACAAATTGTTTAAATGGCAGGGACAAACCATATTTTAGAGTGTTATCACTCAACTGTTTGGGAAAGTGAACCCAAAGAGGAATCGTGTAATCTTTCAAAAATTAACGCCCCCGGTCGGAGGCGTTTTCAAAAATACTCAGCTTTTTTCAAAGACATCAACGTATGGGCTCTAAATCCGCACTAATCGACCGCCCATCCCGGAAGTGAACGACGATGTCTTTTTCGGAGTTGACGGTTACTTTTTCAACAGTAGTTCTCCAACAATGCTCATCAAATTCAAAGAGAAGGGTGTCCCTTCCACGTAGGACTTCGGTGAACGCCAGCACCTTTTCGCGCTTGACTCGCTTATCCTGACGCCCCTGCTCTATCTCAGCGAGGCGATATTTAACGCTCTCATAACGAGAATTTAATTCGGTATATCGGGCTTGGTACTCGGAGAAATCGCCACTGCGGTGAGCCTGAGCAGTGATCAACTCCTCCAACTGGGTAAACAATCCTACATAGCGTTCCTGCAAAACCTCGGCTTCGTTATCCAAAGCGGAAGTATCACTGATTAACGCCAATGCAGGTTCAAGCGCGGATATATAGCGTTCTTTGTTGCCAAGGATAAGGTTGAATGCCCTCATGAACACGCTTTGTATCTGTTCTTCGGTGAGATGCGGCGTTTCGCAGGCGAGTGTGCCGCGCTTCTTGTACTTTCCGTTGCATTGCCAGACCACACGGCGGTACTGGCTCTTGGAATTCCAAACCTTGCGTCCGTAGGTGTGACCGCAAGTGCCGCAGATTATCATATCGGCAAAAGGTGAACAACCGCTTCTATTTTTGCCAAGGATGCGGTTTTTGGCAACTTCGGCTTGCACCAACTCGAACATCTCCTGCGATATGATCGCGGGATGGCTTTGGGTTACGAAGTATTGAGGTACTTGCCCCTCATTCTTGACCATCTTTTTTGTAAGGAAGTCCTCGCAGAATGTCTTTTGAAGCAAGGCATTTCCCGCATATTTTTCGTTTTGTAATATGGAATTTATTGTAGATACCGACCATTCCTTTTTTCCTGATGGAGTAGGAATTTCGGAAGCGGTCAGAGTGCGGCAAATATCTCTAATGGTTTTGCCGTTCAAATATTGCTGATAAATCTGCCGTACAATCTTTGCTTCCGACTCTACAATCTTCGGGGAGCCGTCCTTGCCTCGCTCATAACCGAGAAATTGCTTATAGGGTATAGACACCTTGCCATCCGCAAAACGCTTTCTCTGACCCCATGTAACGTTTTGGGAGATGCTACGCGACTCCTCCTGTGCCAAGGACGACATGATGGTTATCAGTAACTCCCCCTTGCCGTCAAATGTCCAGATATTTTCCTTCTCGAAGTAGCACTCCACGCTTTTTTCTTTTAGTTTGCGTATTGTTTGAAGGCTGTCGACGGTGTTTCTGGCGAATCGGCTCACGCTCTTGGTGACAATCAAATCTATCTTGCCAGCCAATGCATCAGCAATCATACGCTTAAAGCCGTCGCGTCGTTTGGTGTTGACAGCCGAGATACCCTCATCGGTGTAAACCTCGACCATCTCCCAATCCGGGCGTTCGGCAATATATTTTGTGTAATAATCCACCTGCGCGGTGAATGAGGTTTCTTGCTCCTCACTGTCGGTTGAAACACGGGCATACGCAGCTGTTCGCCTCTTGTTTGCAGGTGAATATGTCACCTGTGTAAACATTGGCATAGTAGCCGGTATCACCGTTATATTAGCTTTTTTACCCATTCTGTTCTCTCCGTTTCTGTGCTATAGCAAGTTGGCGCTGCCTTGCCTCCTCTTTCATTTCAGGTGTCCAACTATGCCGACGTGAAATATGCTGCCATTCGGTATCGATGACCCTTCCATCCTTTATAATAAAGGTGAGCGTATTTTTGCGTGGTACGCGAATTTCAGAAATCAGTTTTAAACCGCCAACTTCAGCAACTTTTTCATCTAAAATATTCTCAGGTATCTGCTGTGCATCGCATTGGTCTTTGCCGAGTGTATCAAAGGTAGTGCAAATCCACACGATTTTCTCGTATTTACTTCCTGCGGCGGCGTGTTTGCGCTTATAAGGCGCACCGCACCTGCCGCAGATCATTAAGCCTGTATAAGGGTAGCTATCTTGCGGTATGGCGGCGTTTTTGAATTTCTTCGCCCGATGGGCAATTTCTGCCTGAACCGCCGTGAAAGTATCACGGTCTATAATCGCTTCATGACTGTTCTCAACAAAATACTGCGGAAGCTGACCGACATTCTTTACTACGCTTTTTGTCAGGTGGTCGGTAACAAAGGTCTTTTGAAGAAGCATATTTCCTTGATACTTTTCATTTCGAAGTAATTCCGAAACGCCTGTCTTGCTTAACTTTATACCTTGTGAGCGATATTTTTTCACGATTGAGAGAATACCCATGCCCGACAGATAATCATTGAAGATGGCTCTTACCAGTTCAGCTTCTTCTGGAATGACCACCAGTCTGCCATTTTGCAGATGGTACCCCAACATGGACATTCCACTGACCTTTCCCTCCTTGAAGTTCTTGCGGACGCGCCACTTCTGGTTTTCCGAGCAAGAAAGCGACTCTTCCTGCGCAAAAGAAGAGAGGATGGATAACATCAATTCTCCATCCCCACTCTTCGAGTGCATATTCTGTTCCTCGAAGAACACATCTACACCAAGAGTTTTGAGTTCTCGCACCGATTCCAGCACGGTCAAGGTGTTTCGAGCCATTCGGGAGATAGACTTTGTTATTACGATGTCGATATTTCCCGAACGGCACTCAGCTAAGAGCCTCTGAAATTCGGGTCGATTATCCTTTGTACCTGTCAAAGCTTCGTCTGCAAAAACTCCAGCGTATTGCCAATCAGGATTTTTGCCGATATATTCGCTATAGTAATCTACCTGTGCAGCAAGGGAACGAAGCATGGCTTCCTTCCCGCTGGAGACACGGGCATATGCCGCCACTCGTTTGGGTTTGGATAGCTGCGGCGCAGCTATATTTATTTGTTCTATTTTCATATCGTATCACCCCATTTCTGCGGCTTTTCCGCATTACATTAATCACTCTAAGCACCCTAAAAGTCAAGTCATTCGGGGCTGGATTTTGACTCCAAACCATTAAATGATTGTGTCTCAACCTTGACGTTATTTATCGGAGTGATGGAACGAAAAATGGGGCGATAGCGATCTATGTACATCTTATCGATACGAATGAAATCCTGCCTGTCAATAATCCCAGCATCAAGCATTTCTTTACATATGTGAATGGCAACGCTGTAATCCATTTCATTTTGAAGTTGATCTTTATTCATGACTCACCTCACCCCAGCGGGCATTGACATAGCAAGACCTGCCACAATATTTTCTATTTGCACTTAGCGGCGCACTGAATGCCCTGCCGCAGTAAGCGCATAAAAGGGTGTTGCCCATTTGTTTCCCACTGCGATGCCGATTCCAATATCGGTAACGACATCGGTCAGAGCAGAACTGCCTTGTTTTTGTTTTGGGTTTTTGCTCCAATCCGCAGCCGCAATTAAGGCACTTGCCCTGCATTGAAAACTTCTTCTCGCTTCGGCTGACAAATGTTTTAATTGTATTGCGATTGAGATCCAGTTTTTCCGCAATTGCGGAAAAAGTTATGCCATGGCTACGAAGCCTTAATATCTCCTGCTTTTGCTCCTCCTTCATAAAAAACACCTCCGAACTACAGGCTCAGAATCAACTCGTGAATCTGAGTCATCACATCCGCTTTCGGTCTGCCGGTGGTAAGCGGAAGCCACTCAAAATCAGCTAAACTAAAGGGCGTGGTTTCGGAATGGAAGCTGCCCGCAAGATCGATGACCGGGTTCAGCGCCGAACGAATTTCAAGGATGTGGAATACCCAATCCCGCACCTCGGTAACACCCGCCGTAATGCCTTTCGACCAGTTGAATGCCGCCAAGCTGTAGTAGTTTCGCACGATATTGGTCGCCGAGCGAATCGTCAGGATATGCGAAGCCTTCACATGGGTGACATTCGGGACAATTTCCTCAAACGGCGAGGGAAGCACCGTGATGGTGCGGCTGACCGTCACGCTGGAGGAATAGTCATCATGAGATTCAAAACGGATGGTAAAAGTGCCGGGTGCGGTAGCGCTGTCCCGGAAAATCGTCCGTTCACCCTCGTTGTACTTCCCGCCGTGTCCGAAATGCTCCGGGTGATCCACACTGTTCAGCCACACACCCGATGTACTGTAAACAAACAAGGTCTGCTCTTCACCGTCCGCATCTGCACCCACCTGAATAAGATACTGTGGATTTGCGTTATATGTGGCGCTGGCGTTCTTCGGCGCTGCAATCGTCAACGCGGCAGGGACGGTATTCTTTTTGATGCTGTTACTGATCACATAGAGTGAAACCGCATTCAGCGTGTCGGTTACAGCAATGCGGTATCGGGTGAAAGTGCCAGGGATATTGGAAGGCGTTGCCGTATATGTTCCTGATGCGGCGCTGGATACGACGGCAGCCACCGTTTCCCATGTACCCCATGCCACGTTGTTTGTTGAAGTAGACTGCTGGATAATGTAATTCTTGATAGCGCTCGTTCCGGCTACCGTGCCGTCC
>QKJV01000168.1 GCA_003249165.1 Desulfobulbaceae bacterium
TCACAACCCAAAATGTCCATACCAATATTGAAGAGATTGGATTATCAGAAGATACCATACATTATGATCTATACTTTTTTAGCCTTCAAGATAGTCGATAATTTTTCATTTGGTCAGAAAACAGAAACCCTGGACTAATACCATAAATCCTCGCCGTTGTTTTTCTCAATTCATTTCGGAATCTGTGTTAATAGAGTAGTACTTTGGGGTTCAATTTCCATGCTTGCACCTGAACAAAAGAAACCGGGCTATTCACATGGGGAATGCCCGGTTGCAAAGGAGAGAGAAAAGAATATGTTAAATTGAAGGGCTGTTGTTTGCACCCTTATAATGGATAAATTTTTTATATCAGCCGCAAATGATCTGAACCTTACTCGAAGATTACCAGTTGATTAGTTTCTTAATTTTGATTTTCGTGTTTTGGGGCAAGAAAAATTCAAAAAGCTTTTTTGGTTCTGACTTGTCCAGGTTAGGAATTCAGAAAAGCAAATCCCTAATTCTTCATTTTTCAGGAGATTCACTTCCAATCTGTTAAGGCTTAAGCTTCCAGCTGGAGCATAAGCCCCAATATATATAGTGGCTGTTAAATAATTTAAAAAATAGTCTTCAATAATAAAGGCTCAGCTAATTTTATAAATTTGCAACAGTTAATCGTAGATGAAAACGTTATACCCCTTTGTCCATAGACCAAGAGGATTAGAACTATCCAGGCAATCTGACACGGCATTATGAAGAAGTAATGTCTTTGACTGGAACAATAATGCTTCGGAAAATTGTTCGAATAATGATCGGGTTGTCCCAAAAATAAAATTACGAACGGGAGAAACATTCACGGAAGATTTATAGTCAACCGAATCATAGGCAACCCGACAGGTATTCGCATCCAGGGAATTCCAGGAACGGCAAATACTTGGCCGTATTGCATAAATTGTGCACTCACCGTTTTTGAGAAACATGCATGGTAGCTCATGCTTCAAAGCATAGGTTTGCGCCACTGTTTTACCTGTGGTCAGTGATCGAGTATGGGATATCCCATCCCTTAACGCATTTATTTCAGAAAATGTGAAATTAATTGAAATAAATTGGAAAATAAGGAGCGCCTCAATGGGGATGATATATACCAAAGAGTGACAACAATAGCTGCAACCGCTTTTGCAGGCAACTGTTGGACTTTTTCCATCTCTTTCAAAATCCTGTACAATATTGTCTGAAAATTCAAGAAGCTCTTTAAATACAAGAAGAATGGCGTCCTGAAACCCGACACCGTCCATTTTTTTTTCGTATAGTTTTTCCTGGAGGATTCGAGACAAAATTTGTTCAAAATCGCTTCCCTGACCTATATCTGATTGCTTAAAGGGCATATTCTCCGTTCAAAAAAGCTTCAGTAGCTTCTTTTTTTAAATTTTTTTTTCTTCTTTTTGGCACTTGAATCCCCATGTTTAATTTTAAGGGGCTTTTTATTAATCATGTTGCCATTCAAAGCCTTAATGGCTTTATCTGCTTCGGAGTTGTTTGACATTTCCACAAAACCGAATCCCCTTGAACGTCCGCTCAATCTGTCTTTTATGATTTTAACGCTATCCACCACGCCAAATACCTCAAACATTTCCCGAAGAGTTGTTTCCGTCATCTGCTCTGTAAAATTGCCGACCCAAATATTCATTCAACCGTCCTCTCTTTTCTTCAACCAAAGCTATTTGGAATAGGTTAACACCCAGCCTTTAAAATGCTTTTTCAAATGATCTGTACTTTCATGCTTCTTTTTTGATTGCGAGTAACCAAGACTTTCCATTTTTCTGGTGAATTTTGCATGAAATCCGCGCCCTGGGTCCACGATCACCACTTCACAACATGGCCGGACATGCTGATTTATGAATGCGGCCAAAAGATTCACATGCGCATCTTCGTAGAGCAAATCAGAGCCGATAATAAGGTCAAATGTACCAAGCTTCTCATGGAAAGGCTCGGCCCATCCGGTTCGAACAAAAGGAATGATTTTGCCGTTATTCAGACCGACATTGTAATCCAGAAAGCCCCTTACGGCAGGATGGTGGTCCGTTGCCGTAATATCTGCAGCCCGATGGTTTAACACCAGACTAGCTAAGGCAATACCACAGCCGACCTCCAGCACACGTTTGCCTTTGATCTGATAATCCAGCATCAAGTGGGCAAGCACCTCACCTGAAGGCCAGATTACCCCAAAGAGAGGCCAGGCAGCAGAAGAGATCCCAAGCTTTCCGGCAACGTCGTCAGGGTCATCGAACTGAAGAACGTCCCGGAGCATGCGAATATGAATATCCATATCCCCGATTTCCAAGGTTGTATACCGAACCCGGGCATCAGGCATAAAATATTTTATCCTTCTGGATTGGATTCGATTGTAGGCTCATCTTCTGTTTCGTTCTTTTTTTCCATCCGGCGCTGCTTTTTTTCTTCTTTTTTCTTTTTTTTCAGCAGTTCTTTTTGGCGTTTTTCAAACTTATACTTCTTTTTGACTGCCATCCGCCTTCCTTTCTTAGGTTATCCCTGTTGGGAACGTTCCATGAACAATTGGGATTGATCTTTCATTTTTTGACCCAGGTTTTTCTCAATCATAGCGATCATTTTACCATCAGAAGGACAGGCAAATGTATAGGCATGCCCGGACTGATCAGCCCTACCGGTTCTTCCGGTTCGGTGAATATAGGTTTCAACCGTATCAGGCAGATCATAATTGATCACATGGGAAACGCCTGAAACGTCAATTCCTCTGGCTGCGATATCCGTTGCCACAAGTATTTTAAAGGACCCGTTACGAAATCCGTCCATGGCCTTTCTCCGTTGATTTTGAGAAAGATTCCCCTGAAGCGATGCAGCGCTATATCCTGATTTTTTCAATTGGCATGCAAGACTCTTTGCCTTGTGTTTGGTACGGGTAAAAACAAGGGTGCTGGTCATATCCTTTCCTGAAAACAGTTTTTTTAGCAGGGCGGTCCGTTCTTCTTTCTGGACAGCGATCCAGCTATGTCGAATGCTTGGGGAAGGCAGCTTATGGTTAATTTGAATTTTAACCGGCTGATGCAATATTGCCTGTACCAGATGCTCTATCTGCGTAGGCATTGTGGCAGAAAAGACAAGAGACTGCCTGTTTTCAGGCAGATGTCGGATAATTCGTCGGATATCCGGCATAAAACCCATATCCAGCATCCGGTCCGCCTCATCAAGAACCAGGGTTTTAACGGTTTTAAGCGTTAAGGCCTTGTCATTAAGCAAATCAAGCAGGCGTCCCGGGCAGGCGACAACAATGTCCACACCACTACTAAGGGTTTTAATCTGTGGTGTCTTTTTGACCCCCCCGTAGACAGCCATACTTTTAATGGTAGTGTGAGCGGCCAGCATTTTAATATTTTCATAAATCTGTTCGGCCAGTTCCCGGGTTGGAACCATAATCAGTGCTTTGGTCCGGGCTGATGTTTTTCCAGCCTGCTGGTTAAGCAGGCGCTGAAGAATGGGCAGCACAAAGGCTGCTGTCTTGCCAGTTCCTGTCTGGGCCAGGCCAAGAACATCTTTGCCTTCAAGAATCGTCGGCATTGTTTTTTTCTGGATGGGGGTGGCATTGGTATAACCGGCGTTGCGGATACCTGCGTGAATGCCAGGGTGAAAATCAAATTGGGTAAAACTCACTTTTAATTAATCTCCTCAACGTGGATTGACAGACCGGATCTGTCAAACAGGTACCAAAAATGTCATCCACAGGATTATGTATTCGGTGAAAAAAGATAAGTTATGATTTAAAAATCATTCACTTGGAGAAGAAATTAAAAGACGTTTCCAACAAAATCTTCATACTGTTTTCACGGTCAAGTTTTAATAAAAACTTCAACGTTAACTTACGATGTTTGTCAGACAACGCGGTCAGCGAGGACTACCTGAAAGAAGTTCTTCTGACAGGGAATGTACTTTACATTCAAAAGTAATGCATAATACACTAACATGCAAAAAATACAAGCCGATTGATTGTTTTCTTGACATCCGCCCTTTTTTCTGTATGATTTGTAACCATTGCACTACTTCAAGTGTGTAAGTTTCCTGCCTCAAGGTGTATATCTCTCTGTGATTGCCCCCCAAAGTTCGAAGCGATTTATATTTATTTTTTATTTTAGGAGAATGCCAATATGGCAACTGGAATCGTAAAATGGTTTAACGAATCAAAAGGTTTTGGATTTATCGAACAAGAAGACGGTGGAAAAGATGTTTTTGTGCATCATTCAGGCATCAACTCAACCGGCTTTAAGTCCCTCAATGAAGGGGATCGTGTCACCTTTGATATTGAACAAGGTCAAAAAGGTCCTGCTGCTACCAATGTAACCGTGATATAGAAATCCAATTATAACCTAAAAGTTGTAGATTGATTGTAGGAATTGTTTAAATACAATCGGTTATGAGTATTCGAACTCACCAGCTTTTTGATAAAGATTCAACCAACACACCGCGTTGCTACGAGCTTGCACATTTTAGGTATAATTAAGAATACAATAAAGCCTCTGGAGATATTCCTCCTGGGGCTTTTCAACTTTTGTTATTATCCTATCTTTTCTCAGTAATGTCCGGTTAGGTAATTGCATGTAAAAACAGCTAAATTTATTCAAAAAAACTTCATTTTTATGTTGACAAATGTGCGTAAAAATTTTTGCGCGCCTTGAAAGTTTTTACTCAAGGAGCCCACATGACGCACATTTCAGTCCCCAAAAAGCAAATACCGTCCCTGAATTTTGACAAGTTCCTGTGCCCTCTGGTAATGTCTCTTTTACAAGCACCTGAATTACAATCCCGAGGAGATCGCCCTTTAA
>QKJV01000459.1 GCA_003249165.1 Desulfobulbaceae bacterium
GATAGAGAGTTTTTTAACAAGCCTTGTTTGTTGTTTTATATTCTATTTACTGAATACTATCTTCTTAAACAAGTCTCTATTTTTTTTATTTTATTCTTTTTGCTGTATTTTGGGTTGCCCGGCAATGTTCCACGTGGAACATTGCTTGTTTTTTATAATAACTTCAAAGTGTTAGCATTGTATAGATCAGCTCGGCTGTTCTTTTCATGTCTGAGAGCTTGATTTGTTCGTTTACTGAATGAACATGATCCATACCTATGCCGAGTATGGCGGTCGGTAGACCAAAGGAATTGAAAAAGTTAGCATCACTGCCTCCACCTGCAAGCTTACATTGGAGGGAGCGCGAGAGAGATGCAGCTGCTTTCTGGGTGTGAAGTATTGGCAGGCTTTCTAGGGAAAGGTTCATCAAGGGGTACTGCTCAGGGAAAGAAAGATAAATATGTGGAAATGAAGAAATTGGGTCATTTGTTATTTTCCAGTTCGAAATTGTAGTCTGAAAAATTTGTCTAAATTGCTCGATTGTAGCTTGAAGAGTGTTAAGGTTGTGACTGCGGATTTCACCGTCAATGCGAACATAATCAGGTATAATATTTGTTGCAGTGCCGCCTGTAATCGTGCCTATGTTCGCGGTTGTTTCATGGTCTAGTTTCCCTAACGAGAGTTTCGTTATGGCTTGAGATGCGAGTTGGATAGCGCTGATTCCGGATTCTGGGCGTAAGCCCGCATGGGCTGCCAAGCCAAAAAATTCAGCCGTAACACCATAAGAAGCAGGAGCCCCAATAATAACATTGTCTATCCCGGTTGAATCTAAGGCATAACCAAATCGAGAATTTAGTATGCCAGGAGACAGAGACTTAGCGCCAAGAAGGCCAATTTCCTCACAAGTTGTAAACACAAGCTCGAATGGGGCAAATGGAATGTTGCCTTGAAGTAAAGAGATTATAACCTCAATGAGAATAGCAATACCGGCCTTATCGTCAGCACCAAGGACTGTGTCTCCTGAGCTATAAAAGACATCGTCAATTCTGCGAACCTTGACTCCCATACATGGATTAATTACATCCAAATGACAATTAAAAAAAATAGAGTCAACATCAGGGCGATTGCCTGTAAATCTAATTATAAGATTACCACAGTCTGAACCGGTATGCTTCTGCGAGTTATCTTCGAAAACTTCTGCGGCACCGAGGTCAGTGAACAGATCCTGCAGATAGGAAGACAGACGTGACTCTCCCCTTGATGGGCTGTCTATTTCACATAAAGTTGTGAAATAATATGATAATCGGTCTGGGTTGATTGGCAACATACATTGAAAACATTTCACGCAAGTGAGTTAACGGTCTGAAGAAGAGATACTTCCATTGCGCGGACAGGACAAACTGGAACACATAAACCACAACCTGTGCATTTGTCGGGATCAAACAAAACTGCCATTTCTGGTCGCTTGATGTATAAAGCATGCGTTGGACATATTCCCGTGCATGCTCCACATTGAAAGCACTTGTCATCGTCACGTCTTATAATTGTTGAAAGGGCCTCAATTTTCACGCCAAAGCTTTTTAAATAGTCAAGAGCTTCATGGACCTGTTGTTTGTGGCCTAGGAGTTCGAGAACCATTAATCCTTCATGCTGAGGTAAAATGGTTGCTTTTAAGATATTGAATTCAACTCCATATTTCTTTACCAGTTTGCATATTATCGGCTTATCGCTTGTTTCCTTAGGAAAGCGAAGTACATAAATTCTAGAATGCATATAAACCTCTGTTAAAAAATTAAAGAAAGCAAATAAAGCAAAACTCGTGTATTTTTACAAGTTGATTCAATAGTTTTGCCCTAAATTCAATTTTATGGGAAAGAAGGATGTAATTATGTCTAATAAGACGGTCAGTGACGCTGAATTAATTAAAACCATAGCCGATTTTATCGAAATGGGCCACATAGAAAATATTCTTGCAATGTTCAAGCAAGAGAGTGAGTATTACCGATTTACGGGAGAACTCATTAAAGATGAGCGTTATATGGTAAGAATGGGACTGGTTGTTCTTTTTGAAGAATTAGCAAAAATAAGGAAAAATGACCTTGTTCTCGCCATCCCGTCACTCGTCCCTGTTCTTAAAGAAGAAACACCTTATATGAGAGGTGACGCAGTAACATTGCTTGGGATAATTGACACAGAAGAGGCGAAAAAATATATCGAAGAACTGAAAATAGATTCCGACCCACAAGTCAGAGAAATTGTAAAGGATATTCTTGGTTAGAACGATATATCATGCGAATAGTACAAATAAATCCCCAAAATCCACAGCAACGTTTAATCGAACAAGTTGTTGCAGTATTAAAGCAAGGAGGTGTTATTGCTTACCCAACTGATACTATGTATGGAATTGGGTGCGATATTTATAATCAAAAAGCTATCAAGCGTATTTATCAAATAAAGAAAAGAGATAAAAATAAACCTTTCAGCTTTATTTGTTCGAGTCTCAAGGACGTAAGCCAATACTGTTTTATCTCCAATTCAGCTTACCGTCTAATGAAAAAATGTTTACCAGGGCCATTCACTTTTATACTGCCCGCAATGAAAATTGTTCCGAAAATAATGCTCAGTAAGCAAAAGACTGTCGGAATTCGAGTGCCTGATAACAAAATTTGTTTACAAATTGTGGAAGGTTTAGGAAATCCAATAGTCACGACAAGCGCAACGCTTCAAGATGATTTTTTCCCGACGGAGGCTTTCGACGTCGAAGAAAAAATGGGGAAATTTGTTGATCTGATCATTGATGCAGAGCCACTTACTCCTGGACTCTCTACAGTTGTATCTCTTGTTGATGAAAAAGTTGAAATTTTGCGTGCTGGAAAGGGGAATTTAACGGAATTTTTGTAAAATATGAGCAAAATTTCTTTTATTAATCAACTAATCATTCGTAACCGGTGTTTTTACCAATGGATCCTTTATAGATTTGCTCATTGTGAAATGCACAGTCTTCCTTGCCGGGATATGCATGATTTTAGAAGTTCGTGGGTTTTTTGTTGACCGTGATTTTCTCATCCGTACACATAAGCTGCCAAAGCCTCTTATTTCAACACGGCGATCTTCTGCTAATGCATTGGTAATCGCATCGATAATAATGTCTATAGTCTGACTAATATCTTTTTTTAAATGACCGTCAGCGTTTTGAGAGACTAAATTGACTAGATCACGTTTGAGCATTTTTAAATCCCTAAATTATTAATATTGGTGTTTGAGTCTGCAAAAGTAATACTAACGAACTGATTCCTAATCAACATGAAAGGATTATTCAATAAAAGAGGCTGAGTTACTCAAAAGAAAGTATCGGCGAGTACGAAACAATTTTGTGTATTATTGATGAAGTATTCTGCTCGGCAAGCATTTTAAAAAAGGATAATTCATCATTTTCTGGGTATACTAAGTTAGGTGTTGTCGTCTCAAGATTTGCGAGTTTTGCAGCTAGAGCGACAGCATCATTAAAGTTCCCAAGTTCGTCAATCAGACCAAGCCGCTTTGCGGTTTCACCCGAAAAAATTCTTCCATCGGCAATATTTCGAACCTGATCTTCTGGTAAATTTCTACTGGTGCAAATATCTGTAATAAACTGCGTGTGAACCTCATCTAGCAGATTTTGCAGCAGGTTTCGTTCCTCTTCAGTCAAAGCTCTGCTGGGAGAACCAATGTCCTTTAATTTCCCACTTTTTATAACTTGATCTTTGTATCCAATTTTTTGGAAAATTTCTTCGAAATTTGGGAATTTGAAAATTACACCCATACTGCCAGTAAGCGTACCTGGGCTAGCGAATATCTTTCCAGCGCCCAAGGCGGCGTAGTAACCTCCTGAGGCAGCAACAGAACCCATTGAAGCAACAACAGGTTTTTCTTTGTTTAAGCGTGAAATTTCACGATAAATTTCCTGAGAGGCTCCAACAGCACCACCCGGGCTATCAATACGGACAACAACTGCTTTGATTGATTGTGATACTCTGAATTGTAAAAGGTGATCTAAAACATCATCAGCTTCAGTTATTAGACCTTTTAATTCTATTACTCCGACACTGTTTTCCTTAGCAGGTAAAAAATGCTTTTGGCCTACTGTAGAATTGATGCCCATAATAAGAAAGGTTATTCCGAATCCAAAAAACATTAATAACATGCCCAATATGAAAAAACCTGCGAGCAATGGATGTTTTTGTCGGAATAACCTTTCTTGTGACATAATTAAGTAGCGTAACTGATAAATAGCTCAGCTAGTTCCTACTTTTCCTGATTAACGAGTTCTTCCTTGAGCAGATCTCCAAGTGTTGATGGGCCAGTTGAAGCTTGTTGTTTTTTATAGTCTTCAAGCTTCATCTCTGAGCTGTCATCACTCATTGCTTTTATGGAAAGCCCAATCTTTCTATCTTTTGCTGAAACACTGATAACTTTTGTTTCGAGAGTATCACCGACATTATACATGCCGACAGGAGTGTTAATTTTCTCCTTACTAATTTCGGAAACATGTACAAGTCCTTCAATACCTTCCTCTACCTCGACGAAAATACCAAAATCAGTAACGTTTGTTATTTTACCGGTTACAAGTGCGCCTACCGGATATTTTTCAATAGTTTGTTGCCAAGGATCAGGGGTCAACTGTTTTATGCCAAGAGAAAATCGTTCATTTTCTCGGTCAATTTTCAATACAACAGCCTGTATTGTCTGCCCTTTGGCATATTTTTCTGAAGGATGTTTAATTCTTTCTGTCCAGGAAAGATCTGAAACATGAATTAAACCATCAATCCCTTCTTCAATACCAATAAATATACCGAAATCTGTAATATTTTTAATCTTTCCTTCAATAATGGAACCGACTGGATAGTTTTCAGTAACAAGATCCCATGGATTAGGCTGTAATTGCTTCATGCCAAGTGAAATACGCTTAGCATCAACATCTATGTTGAGAATAGATACTTCTATCTCATCACCAACAGAGACTATTTTGGAGGGATGTCTTGTTTTTTTCGACCATGACATTTCGGAAACATGTACTAAACCTTCAACACCTTCTTCGAGCTCAGCGAATACACCATAGTCGGTAATGCTTACTACTTTACCAACTGCGCGAGAACTAATAGGATATTTCTGTTCAACGGTTGACCATGGATCAGGCTTAAGCTGCTTAACACCGAGTGAAACTTTATCTGTTTCTTTGTCATACTTAAGAACTTTAACTTCAATTTCCTGGCCAACTTTAAAAAGCTTTGAAGGATGCGATACACGACCCCATGAAAGATCAGTGATATGACAGAGTCCGTCAAGTCCACCAAGATCAATGAAAACACCATAATCTGTAATATTTGTAATTGAGCCGGTAACAATAGATCCTTCTTCGAGAGAGGAGCGCATTTCCTGGCGAAGTTTTTGTCTTTCAGCTTCAAGTATTGCGCGCCGTGATATTACTACATTGTTGCGTTTACGATTAAACTTCAAAATCTTGAATTCATAGGATTGACCTATCATATTATCAAGATCTTTGACCGGTCTAAGATCTATTTGAGAATAAGGCAAAAATGCTGGTACACCAATATCAACTGAAAGCCCACCTTTAACACGACTTTCAATGCGGCCTTGAATGGTACCATCAGCTTCCTGTATATTTGCAATATCTTCCCAGACTTTTATCCCTATAGCTTTTTCTCGTGAGAGACGCAGACCGCCTTCAGCTTCTCGTTTCTCGACATACACATCGAAAACGTCACCGATTTTTACCTCAACATCAGCACCCTCACTTTTAAACTCACTCAGGGGGATTTCACTTTCAGACTTGTCACCAATGTCGATTACGGCATAATTATCTGTAACATCAATAATTGTTCCCTGAACAACATCACCTACATTGGCAACATTCAACTGCTCGTCATTGAAGAGCTCAGCAAAGCTCATTCCTTCTTCGATGGCTTGATAGTCATCATTGTGTTTAGTTTCTGTTACACTGTTTCCCATTAAACTTGTTCCTCCTTGGCCAATTTAGAAAAAAAACTTATACCAGAGACAAGGAGTAAAAACAACTTTAAATAAAAGAATTAACGAAAATTTTGGAAACAACAAAATAAGCGGCAAAGTGATTAAGTGATTATTAATTATATGACGTTAATAACATAAAGGTGCATCGCCAGGTTTCGTCACACGGTGGAAATAGTCCTGCAAAATTTGATAGTGGTCAAAAGCAAGCTGAGGTAAATTTTCCTGCTTGAATATGCCTACTTCTGCTGCATCATCAGCAGCCTGAGGTGTACCGGTTGCTGAGCCTATAAAAACAGTTGAAATGGTATGTTGACGCGGGTCTCTCTGGGGATTTGAATATGTATGCATTTGACATAATAGAATAACATCAAGCCCAGTTTCTTCAAGTGCTTCGCGAACAGCTGCATTTTCAAGCGACTCTCCGTAATCTACAAATCCCCCTGGTAAAGCCCAACCATAAGGCGGATTTTTTCGTTTAATCAGAATGATTCCTCCTTCAATTTCTATTATAACATCGACAGTCGGAACAGGATTTCGGTAACATGTATTTGTTGTGTATGATTCATTATTCATGATAAATATAATATTTCACGGATATCAAGCCAGGTTTCTGCCCTAAAAAAAGGATGTTGATTATAATTCCAGGGATGGGAAAAAACAACAGGATGTAACCCTGCATCAGCCAGCTCGAAACAGGTTTCGAGACGGTCGTCAACGAAAAACTGTAATCCGAGTTGTTTAATATAATAGGACTTTCCGTCATGCTGTCCGGTTGTAATAAGTCTGAAATTATACATTAAATCAGAGGGTAAATGATTGGCAAGCCACTTTTGGACTGGTTCACTGTTTGGACGGGCCGTTATAAGGTTAACATGCGTATTTTTTGCGACTTCAGCTAATACAGAGATTGCATGTGGCATGGGTTTAAGATTGTTTTCAACCGGATGGTTAAGAAGCCTCATAAAAATTTCCTGTATAATATGATGAGGAAGATTAAGACAATTTTCGACCTGATAACATGTTATTTCCTCTGGTCGAACGATAAATCCATAATCTTCGGCAGCAAGTCGAATAAAAGCCTCCATTGTATCGGCAACAACACAGTCGAAATCAAAGCCGATAAGATGTGGCTCTATTTCGAAATATTTTTGCATGATATAACCCCCGAAACGACGTAAATAATGTAAACGCGATTATAATTTGGTAATTACCATGAAGAAGAGAAGAAAAACAACGTTGACTTGACAAAGGAAGCCAAGGAAGGCATAGTCGCAACAAAAAAAACTCAGAATAGTTATTCGTTAGTACAATTCGCCTTTGTAAAGTTGTGATATTGTAAACATCAAAAATAATCTGTTCATTTCATTAAATTTTGAAATCTATTCAGATTCCCTGTTTCCCGAAAACATGCAAGAACGCACGATAATAAATACAAGTGGTATTGAGGAGCCAAAACCGCTTGTCATTATAAAGGATCAGCATAACTTCTCTATCAATGACATAGATAGGGATGCGCTGAAAGTGCTGAAACAGCTTCATGCCGAAGGTTATAAAGCCTATCTTGTTGGTGGTGGCGTGAGAGATCTGCTCCTCAAAAGAATCCCTAAAGATTATGATATCAGCACTGAAGCCAGGCCGGGACAAATTCGCAAAGTATTTCGTAATAGCAGAACAATCGGCCGACGATTTAGACTCGTGCAGGTGTTTTTCCCAGAAAACAAAATCATAGAAGTTTCAACTTTTCGATGCAAAAGCGAATACGATATTGACGGTGAGGTTGATGTCCTGCCAGCCAATAATACATTCGGAACTGAAGCTGATGATGCATTTCGGCGTGATTTAACCATCAACTCGCTTTTTTATGATATAGAGAACGAAGCAATTATAGATTATACAGGGGGGGTTGATGACCTTAAAAAAGGAATTATTCGTATTGTAGGTAATCCCGATAAAAGAATAATTCGGGATCCTGTCCGGATATTGCGATCCATACGCCATGCTTCACGTATCAAGTTCACTATTGAAGAACAAACATGGAATGCAATAATTTCCCATAGAGAAAAGCTGCGTCTTTGTCCTGTATCGAGAATACGTGACGAAATTCTAAAAGACCTGCGTGGTGGAGCAAATCGAGAGTGGCTTCGATTAATGGTTGACAGTGGCGTTTTTTATATACTGTTCCCTTTCTACCGTGGTGTTTTTGATGACGAAGGAGCAAAGCGTAAAGAGCTGCTAGCAAATATTTTAAGAGTCATCGAGCGTATTCAAAAAAACAGCGCACATTTGCCAGAAGCATTTCTTCTCGCACTTTTTCTGATTCCTTGGAGTTCCTGTGTTTTTCCGGAAATGTCAGTGCAAATGAAGAGCGGACAGCTTTACTCGCTTTCTCGGCGTATCAAAATATCGCTTGATTCAAGTCTCGAACACTTGAACATCAAAAAGGCAACCAAAGAACATATTGCTTCATTATTGGCCCGTCTGAATGTTTTTGCGGTTCAAGATAAGAACGGCAACTGGCCGGGATGGCTGAAAAAGAAAAGTTATTTTAAAGAGAACTCATATTTTTACATGATTTACAGGGAGTCGACAGGAGGAACCTCTGTGGATCTCACAGATTTGCCGGGACCTGTTAAAAAAAATCGTTTTCTTAAAACCGGTTCCAGAAGAAATGAACGAAACCCTGCTTTTGCTAAGGGAAAAAAGAAGGGAGGGGTTTTTGGGCTGAGGAAAAAACATTGAAAATTGATATGTCTGGTATAAACAAACTGCGTTCACTTCCCAATCGAGAGTTGATGGTTCGGGCTCTTGAAACCAAACTCGCCCATCGCGGCACCAGTTTTTCTCTCTGCTCAATTATAAATGCAAAATCAGGAGGATGTACTGAAGACTGCAGATTTTGCACGCAGTCCGCTCATTACAAGACAGCAACACCTGTTTATCCGATGAAGTCTGTAGCAGAAATAGTCAATGCTGCAAAACAGGCACAAAAAGATGGTGCGACGCATTTTTCCATTGTCACCAGTGGCCGCGGCGTCACAAAACAGCTGCTTTATGATGTGGCAGAAATTATTACGGCAATTAAACAGAATGTGAATATAGAAATATGCGCCTCTTTAGGAATAGCTTCGGAAAAAGATTTATTAACTCTCAAACAAGCCGGATTGAGCCGATATCACCACAATCTTGAAACGTCACAAGAATATTTCCCTCGTATTGTGACGACGCATTCATTCGCGGAACGAGTCGATACAATTCTTGCCGCACGAGCAGCAGGGCTTGAAGTCTGTGCTGGCGGGATAATCGGTTTAGGCGAAAGTGAATCAGACAGAATTTCGATGGCAAGCACTCTGGCGGAGCTACAAGTACAATCTGTTCCGCTCAATATACTGATACCATTACCGGGAACCCCAATGGCAACAGCCAGTCCATTGCCCATTATTGAAATTCTTAGAACAATCGCACTTTATAGGCTTATTCTCCCAGACGTTGCGCTTCGTCTTGCAGCAGGGCGTGAAAGTGTTTTAAGTGATTTTTTAAGCTCAGCTTTCATGGCCGGCGCTGATGGAATGATGATAGGAGGCTATTTGACACAGAGAGGCAGAAGTGTTGCGCAGGACAGGGATTTTGTTGACTCGGTAATGAGTTTATGGCGTTGAAATGAACCTGGATTCTTGGCTTAGCGAATATACAGAAAAAGGACTGCTCCGCGAGTTGACCCCGGTCGTTCGGGAATCTGACGGCCGATTGTTTGCAAGTAATCGGTCAAGCGGCCCCCTTTATGATTTTTCTTCAAATGACTATCTCGCACTTGCTACCTCCCCTGAATTACTTGCAAAAAGTAAAGAATTTCTCGAAACAAATGGTTGTGGTGCAGGTGCCGCGCGGCTTATGAGTGGTGATTTGGCAATTTATCATCTGCTCGAAGAGGAAGTTGCAAAACTAAAAGGGCAGGAATCGGCCCTTTTGTTTGGCAGCGGGTACATGGCAAACTGCGGTATTATTCCTGCCCTTGTCGGACGTAATGATATTGTTTTCGCGGATCGACTAAATCATGCGAGCCTTTATGATGGGTGCCACCTGTCACGAGCGGAGATCTTTCGATTTCGCCATAATGACATGAATCATCTGGAAGAACTGCTATATAAAAAAAAGGGGGAAAAAACAGCCTTAGTCGTTGTCGAGTCACTTTATTCAATGGACGGTGATCGTTGCCCGTTGAGGGATTTAATATCCTTAAAAAATAGATTTGGTTTTATGTTGATGGTGGATGAAGCACATGCGACCGGCGTTTATGGTCGTTGTGGTGGTGGCATTATCGAAGAGGAAGGAATGGCAGAGCATGTGGATATTGCCATGGGGACATTCGGGAAGGCGCTGGGCAGCTATGGTGCCTATGCCGCGGGAACAAAACAGTTAATCAAATTATTAATCAATCGGGCACGAACTTTTATTTATTCAACCGGCTTGCCTCCGGCAGTTATCGGGGCATCTTTAGCCGCTGTCAGGATTGTCAGCCGCGATGATACTTTAAGGAAAGAACTTTTTGAAAAAGTCGGGATCTTTAAGACAGCCCTCAGTGAAGCCGGGTTAGAAAATCTTGGTCTGTCACAAATTATTCCGATAATGATCGGGAACAGCAAAAAAGCTGTGAAAATAGCCGATTATTTGCGAAAAAAAGGGGTTTTTGCGACTGCGGTAAGGCCGCCCACCGTCCCTGAGGGATCGGCACGGTTACGATTTTCCATAACACGTCATCTTGAGGAAAATGAATTACTGTTTGCCGCCAGACAGCTAATCGAAGCTATTGGTGCATTAAGTTAACGGCTATAATTTAGCTTCTTATTTCTGGCAATTTGGGCAAAAAAAAGTACTTCTCCCTCCGATCACCTGTTTGATGATAGTCGCTGTACAGCGAGGACAATGCTCCCCTGCCCGCCCATAAACAGTCAACTCAAGCTGAAAATATCCTTTTTGACCGGAGCTGTTGACAAAATCACTTATAGAGCTGCCACCACATTCAATAGCACGTAAAAGGACATCTTTCGTTTTCATTGCGACCAGCTGCCATATCGGCCGAGTAATCGATCCAATAGGGGTAGACGGATGCAGGCCGCAATGAAAAAGAATCTCATTGGCATATATATTACCAATGCCCGCAACCATGCGATTGTCCATAAGAAAATTTTTGATTGGCTGTAAGCGGCTGCCTGCTTTTCTTTTTAAGTATTCTCCGGAAAATTGATGTTCAAGCGGCTCGCAGCCCATGTCTTTAAAAGGATCCAGGTGAGAAAACTGTCCTGGAGGAAAAACACGAATAAGACCGAAGCGCCTTGGATCGTTAAAGCGCAACTGCATGTCATTGTGCAGTTTAAAAATCAAGTGATCATGCAACGCGGTCGGGGCAGACTGTGAAAAAATTCCGAGTTTCCCGGACATGCCGAGATGGACAAGCATCACTGCATCGTTAGAAAAAATAAAAATGAGGTATTTGCCCCGCCGATTGATTTCGATAATTTCCTGGCTCTGAATCCAACGCAAAAGATCCTGTTTTGGAATTGGCAATCTGAGTTTTTTGGAAGAGCAGAATATGGACGTAATGGCCTGTCCAGTAACAAGAGGTAAAAGTCCTCGACGAATAACCTCCACTTCAGGCAGTTCAGGCATATTTATATAACCCGTGCTATGGTTTGTGATGTTGCAATATTTCTATCACGCATTTTCCAGAGTAGGCAGGCCGCGCCGAGACATTCACGATTAATCGAATATTGGCGGCATGCAATATTATCATTGGCGAGAAGTGGTACGGGAAGAATTTTTTTTGACAATTCAGCGGAAATCTGCAAAGCGAGGAATGTTTCACGTTGACAGCAGCGGGCCGCCCGCACAGAAGAAATTTGTTCGAGTATCCGGGCCGTAGCCTGTTGCGCTGTCTGCCTGTTTTGCGGAGTGAGTGGAGTCGCCTCAAGTATCACGGAAATGGCTATTCCCGCACCAATGGCTGCACCACATGTTCCCCAGAATCCACAAACACCGCCGGGAACCTTGCTCCCACGGTCTATTGCGGTATGGATATCCTTTCTGCCTACCGTCCCGCCGCGAGCCCTGTATGTGGAAAGGATTATGCCAGGAACCAGTGCATGATGTTCCGGGCCGTGCATGGCAAAAGCGCGTTGTGAACGTATTTTTTTCATCAGCGTAACCATGTCTTCTATCGCTGATTCCGTACATATTTTTTTAATGATGGCAATTGCCTTGTCCTGATGACAGGTATCACAAACAAAATGGTCGGCAAAACAAGATGCATTGGCAGATTTTTTCTCTCCGCAATAATAACAAGTTTTCTCTGCTGTGTGGGTGAAATACCGAAGTTCACTGCCACAGACCATACAATCGACATGTTGCCGAGGTGTGTCACGGACTGATTTATGAGGCTGGGAACCAGAAGTTGGTGAAGACAGCTCAGGCGGAAGTCCACAACAATCGCCAGTCTGCGCAATATTGGTCACTGCCCCTGTCTGGTCAACAACAAAGACTGAGTCGTCAAGGGAAGATAAATCTTGGACCGCTATTGCTGTTTTTTCTCCTTTGAGCAGAAGTTCGCCTTTATGCGTCAATAAACCGGCAAAAGGTCCACGGTAAATCACATCAGAAAAAGCTGGAGGTGCAGGTTTATATGCAGCAAATGTTAAAGAATAAAAAGATGTCGAGCCCAATTGGCGATAAGGAAAACGTTTTATCAATTTAATCGAAATGAACCCCGTTGACCGCAGCATATCGATGAGTTCTACCTGACGCATGGCACCACCCAGACATTCCCCGCGAAATTGAGCATTATTTTTAATGGTAACGGGTATGGGGGCATCAGTAACAATATCAGAAACAACGAGCCGTCCTCCGGATTTCAATATACGAAAGGCTTCGTGCAGGGTCCGCCGTTTATCGCCGCTCAGGTTAATAACGCAATTTGAAATCACGACGTCTGCGACATTGTCATGTAAAGGTATTGATTCTAAAAAACCTTTTTTGAATTCGATATTGTCATATCCAAGCTCACGGATTACCTTAATTTTGGAAAGATTGGCCAGTGAAAGCATTTCATCAGTCATATCAATTCCGAAGATGCGACCGGAGTGACCGACAATTTTGGCGGCCTGGAAGCATTCGACACCACTTCCGCTACCTAAATCAACCAGGGTTTCTCCTTTAACCAAACCAGCATCATTCACAGGGCTACCACAACCGTATGAACGTTTACGGGAAGTCGCAGGAATATATGATGCTGCAGTCTGTTCGGAAGCGTAGGGATTAACTATATCCTCATTAGTGGATTTGGCAGCATTTGCATAAAATTCACGAACTGTACGATGCCCTGAGTCGGATGAAAGTGAAATAACGCAGTTACAATGTGTAAGTTCGACCCCATGTTCTCCGGAAACGCAATCCAACCTAACATCGCCCATCTTGAGAAGAAACAATGAATCCTCAGTTGCTGGGTAAGACTCCGCCTGACGCGCTATGAGCCAAAGGGCAATCTGATTATAAAGAAAAACATACGGGTCATGGCCGGTGAATTTCCCTGATGCTATATAGCTGTGATCAACATCACCGCCACCAATCAAAAAGCATAAGGGATTTGACTGATAAGAACTTGTGGCAATTGTCGCGCGGCGGAGCATTTGCAGGACAGAACTGGAACGCCAAACCTGACCGATTCCTTGCTCGACACAACCGCACTTAAGTGCAGGAAGACCAACGAGTGCCGGAGAAGGATAAATAGAGCCATCAGGACCAATCGTAAGCGATTCCCATCCACTGTTACTTAGATCAAAACGGGTTCCAGGGGTGGAAAAAACCTGGTTTCTTATATTTTGTATATTATCTATCAGAAGATTGTTAGTTGCCGCATAGGCAAGGCATGGTTCCAAACGCTGCCAGATTTCTTCAGGTGGAACAAATTGATTATCACTCCCCTTGCCCCGGACAAAATGCCAGAGAAAATGTATATTGCGTATTTTATGATCAGCAGCAAAGCGGAGGATTTCAGGGAGGTCATCAATATTTTCTCTGTTTACCGCAACAGAAAGCGTGACGCCTATATTGGTCCGTGTAAGAAGAGAAAGATTTTTATGAAGTCTGGAAAAGGCCCCTCGCCCACGGAGCGAATCATGACTTTTTTCCATTCCATCCAGACTGATCTGCAGATGGAGGCGATCAGCGGGTGCATGAGCGATCAGGGGGAAATTTTTTTCAAGTAACAAGCCGTTGGTCAGAATAATGACATGTATATCTGTATCGTTAAAGAGTCTGGAAACAATTCCGGCAAAATTAGGATAAACGAAAGGCTCCCCACCAGTAAAATAGAAAAATTTACAACCCAGGGCTTTTACTTCAGCGATGGCTTTATCAAGCAGTTCCCGGTTTATCCCCGAAGAACAGGCAGGTGAAGCTGCAAAAAGGCAATGGCGGCAGGAGAGGTTGCACTGATTTGTGAGATGAAACCAGCATTCTTTTAAAGTCCTTAATTTTAAAAAATTTTCGCGGCCTGGATATGGGGCTGGCGATTTATCACCAAGATGTGCGAGAAGAGATTTAAGATCGAACAGCTCTTTCCCAGTCAAAGGAATATGAGAAATCTGATCATGGGTAATTGAATCATGTTCCTGCATGCGGCGAATTAAATAATCCGCCTTTTTCCCTGCAACGAACCAATCCGGCTTTTGGGGATGAACGTAAATTGGCAGTCCATAACGTTCAAATCGTTGCCACTGTCTAAATAAATTCATCGAAAAATATCTCGCAAAAATATTTAATTGAACAATATTTACAGCAATGCTGTGCACTATAGCATATATTCCATGTTTGAATATATGATGGATTTGCAAAAAGTCCAGGATCAGAATAGCTTTCGAGGTTTAAAGGAAATTTTTAAAGTTATTGGTTATCGACCTTGATGAAAAGTAAGAAAGGGACTATGTGTCTGGGCAGTTGTTCTTGAAGGAAGATGTCTCAAACAAACACAAAAAAATAGAAAATGCGTTCAGATAGAAGAGCGGCGAATGAGCTGCGAAATTTTGTAATAGAAAAAGGGTTTCAGCCGCAGGCCGATGCATCAGTTTTAATTAAAATGGGTAACACCCATGTTCTTTGCGCCGTGACAATTGAAAATATGGTCCCCCCTTTTTTAAAAGATTGTGGAAAAGGATGGATAACCGCTGAGTACGGGATGCTGCCGTGCTCAACGAACAGCAGGATGGCAAGGGAATCAATAAAAGGACGGTCTGGCCGGACGTATGAAATACAAAGACTCATAGGGAGATCGCTTCGCATGATGGTTGACTTGAGCCAGATTGGCGAAAGAACCATCAGAGTGGATTGCGATGTTCTCAACGCCGATGGTGGGACTCGAACAGCTTCCATTACGGGAGCTGCCCTTGCTGTGAACGATGCGCTGAAGAAACTGCATGCAAAAGGTGATCTTGCAATCATGCCGGCAATTTTGCCGGTGGCTGCCGTCAGTGCCGGAATTGTTGATGGCACCGCGGTCCTTGATCTGAATTATGAGGAAGATTCCCGGGCGGAAGCCGATGGAAATTTTGTTATGACTGCAGATGGCAGGTGGATTGAGTCGCAGTGTACTGCTGAAGGGAAACCAATAACCAGAATGGAGTTTGAAGCATTAGCCGACCTGGCTGAAAAGGGAATCAAAGAACTTTTTCACCTGTGGCCGAAATAATGAAATCATCCTATACCCTTCTCAGCCAGTCTTCCCGATGTGCGGCCCGGGCCGGTGAAATACGAACACTCCATGGTACAATACAAACCCCTGTATTCATGCCGGTCGGGACTCAGGCCACCGTTAAAGGAATGACACCGGAAAATCTGCTCGCAATCGGTGCACAGATCATTTTGGCCAATACGTACCATCTGTTTCTCCGGCCAGGGCATACGTTGATTCAGCAATTCGGCGGATTGCATAAATTCATGAACTGGGACGGCCCAATCCTGACGGACAGCGGTGGATTTCAGATTTACAGTCTCAAAGAGCTTGCCCGTATCACCGAAGAAGGCGCAACATTTAAATCCCACCTGGACGGCTCAACACTATTCCTCAGTCCTGAGGATGCGGTGTCCGTTCAGGAGGCACTCGGATCGGATATTATGATGTGTCTGGATACATGCATCCCCTACCCTGCTTCACGGGAAGAAGCAAGCAATGCGACAGCTTTGACTGCACGTTGGGCGGAACGATGTCGTAAAGCTCAGCGCCCGACAGGGCAGCTGTTGTTCGGCATAGTGCAGGGTGGCATGTATCCTGACCTGCGGGCCCGGTCGGTGGAGGATATGACTTCAATCGGTTTTGATGGCTATGCTTTGGGTGGGTTGAGTGTCGGTGAGCCGTCGGAAGTCATGTATGAGATGACAGCACAGACAGCTGCGCTTCTCCCGTATGAGTTCCCCAAATATGTCATGGGGGTGGGAACGCCGGAGGATCTTGTCGAGTGCGTTTTCCGGGGGGTTGATATGTTTGACTGCGTTATGCCGACTCGCAATGCCCGTAACGGAATGCTCTTTACTTCTCGCGGCAGGCTTGTTATAAAAAACGCCTGTTATTATAATGATCCGCTCCCTGCAGATGAGAATTGCGGGTGCTACACCTGTCGGAATTATTCAAGGGCCTATTTACGCCATCTTTACATGGCGAAAGAGATTCTGGCCTCATTGTTGAATACAATTCATAATCTGCATTATTTTGTTAACTTGATGAAGCAAATGAGGATGGCAATTTCAGCGGATCGCTTTGAAGAATTCAGAAGAGAATTTTATGAAATGAGGGAACAGGAGATTCCCACGGTTTAACATCCATGAAGGAGTAAAGTATGACATCTCTCGCCTATGCGGCAGATACGGCTGCCCAAGCACCGAATCCATTGGCAGGATTTCTGCCCATGATACTGATTTTTGTAATTTTTTATTTTCTGTTGATCCGTCCGCAACAGAAAAAAGCCAAAGAGCAGCAACAATTTCTCAACAATCTTAAAAAAGGTGATGAAGTTGTATCTAGTGGCGGATTGCATGGCAAAATTACAGGGTTGACTGATAACGTCGTTACCTTGGAAATCGCGGAAAACATTAGAGTAAAGGTGTCACGTCAGTATATTTTATCTCCCGCGGCCGGAGGAGCAGTTTCCAAGTCTGAGGGCAGCACAGGAGGTTGAGCGATCGGTCGTTAGTCGCACCGGTGGTGGCGCATTGCAAACTCCTTGTAGTACTTAGTTAATTTAGAGGATGAAGTTGTATGCTATCGCGCAGCTTCATCCTCTTGATCAGAGTGCTCTCCCGAAAAGTTTATTTTTGCTGTTTATGACGGAGGGGAGAATTACGTCTAATGAAACATAGGGAAATTTTTGTCAGAAATTTCCTTTCAAAAGATAGAATTTTTTCTTTCTGACAAATCGGACTTCCCAATTCTGTTTCTACCTGCCATTATGGCAATTTTTTATTCTCTTCAATAAAACGGAGGAAGTCTGCGGCTTTGAGAGGCTGGCTATAAAGATACCCCTGGATTTCGTCGCATCTCCTCGCCCGCAAAAAATCCAGTTGTTCTTGGGTTTCCACTCCTTCCGCTATT
>QKJV01000268.1 GCA_003249165.1 Desulfobulbaceae bacterium
AACTCTTTCCATTTCTGTACAGGTAAATGTTCGTGGACTTGCCATAATAAAATTGATGTAATCTTCCATGTTCAATTTGGGGGGATTCATAATATTATAACATACTCTGAAATCATTTAACTCTCAACTGCGTAACTCCTAATAAATATGATTTTTTGTTTCGCTTGGAATGATATCTCAAAATCGCCCATCTCTACTACTATCTGTGATTTGGTATTATCCTCTGAAAGCCTCAAATGAGAGGGATTGGTCTTGAAAAAACTTTTGTTCCTTTAAATAAAAACTCACCGAACTCAGGTTAATAATTGATGAAGCAACCCTCCCATTTTTGAATTTTATTCATTTTATGATTTTATAAATCAATCAATATTGAATCTTGTACAAAATATCAATCATTCAGTAGTGTAGCATTTAAAATTAAAACGGTTTTTCAAAATACCGCCTGAAAAAATCATGGCTTGACAACCTGAAAATTCATCGCTATAGAAATACCGGCATACGGGAAGGAAAATTTTTCACTGATTTTACTGAATAATTCTGTCTGAATACTTCAATGGAATTATAAAACTGTCGGGTTTTCCGGATTTCTGCCTGAACGAGGATTGCAGAGACGCATATTTGCGCAAGCAGCTATCTGTTTCTACAGGCTTTTCCGATAAAATTATATTTTATTTTACCGGACAGGCAAAGGCGGCCAAAAACGAAAAAAAAACTTTTTGACTACAAGAAAAACCGGATATGGGCCGAAGACACCACCATTATTATGCAATTGGGCCTTACGATGGTGGGGTGTATTGCGTTCTGTCTCTTCGTGGGATGGAAAATTGATAAGTGGCTTGGATTAAAAGGAATTTTTTCGAGCATTTTTATAATTCTCGGTATTATCGGCGGCGGAGCGGTGGCATATCGCCAGATTCTCGAAATTATGGAAGCCGATAAAAAAGATAAAGAGAAGCCGGAAAATGGAAGCCATTAGAGAAATCGAGAAAAAATATTGTTCCCGTGCGATTACTGTTGCAATCGTGGTCAGTTTTGCGCTGATGATATTTGCGCTGAAGCCCATTGCCAGAGGTCTGATTATGGGGACGCTTTTCAGTATAGTCAATTTTATCATAATTGGAGAAACTCTCCCCGGGCGGATGGCAGATACCGCAAAAAGGGGGGCGCTTCTCGCCTTCAGATCCATCGCTTTCAGATATGTTTTAATGGCAATCCCCCTGATCATTGCCATTAAATCCGACGAATTCAATCTGCTTGCGGTGGTATGCGGAATTTTTATGGTCCAGATGATGATTCTTGCGGATCAGTTTTCGGCGCTAATTTCTTCAAAAGAGGCAGGAAAAAAAGCATTATGGAAGAACTAGGCAAGTTACATCAATTAATTATTCCGGTTTTTGGGTATAATATGACCTTTAATCTGGAACTGATTGTGATGACATGGATTGTCATCCTTTCACTGCTTCTGTTCGGCTATATGGCCACCAGAAAGCGGAGCATCCTCCCGGGTCCGTTTCAGGCGGTGGGCGAACTTTTTGTCGCACACCTTTTCGGACTGGCGGAAGATGCGATGGACGAGAAACTGGCAAAGCAGTATGGTCCCATGATCTGTGCATTGTTCATGTTTCTGGTGCTGTCCAACTGGCTGGGAATCATCCCCCATCTGGAAGAACCGACCAAAGACCTGAACACGACATTAAGCCTTGGAATGATGGGATTTGTCATTGCCCATTATGCCGGGATAAAGAAAAAAGGCTTCAAGGTATATATTACTGAATACTTTCAGCCGATTTTCTTCATGATGCCCCTGAACCTGATCGGAGAACTTGCCAAGGTTGTTTCCATCTCTTTCCGTATCTTCGGAAATATCATGGGCGGTTCAATCATTATCATGGTTATCTCCTATCTGACGTACAGCATCATTCTTCCCCCGTTCCTGAACGCCTTTTTCGGGCTTTTTGTCGGCACAATACAGGCATTTGTTTTTACAATGCTCACAGTCGTTTATATTTCAGTACAGGTGAAATAAGCTATGGATTTTCCTATCGAAACCTGGGTAACGGTAGCTGCCTTTCTGGGAAGTGGCATGTCTATGGGATTCGGTGCCATCGGATCAGCCATCGGCGAAGGCTACACGGCAGCAGAAGCCAACGCAGCTATCTCGCGGAATCCGTCCGCAACGACACAGATATTCAAGAATATGCTTGTGGGCCAGGCTGTGGCGGAGTCTTCAGCCATTTTTGCGCTGGTTATCGCCATGATGCTGCTGTTCACCAAATTTCCCGCCAACCCCATCACCTTTTTCCTGCTGATTTCATCAGGACTGTGTATGGGCATCGGGGCCATCGGTCCCGGAATCGGAGCCGGATATCCGGCAGGCGAAACCTGTATCGGCATTGCCCGCCAGCCTGCGGTATCAGACCAGATGACCACGACCATGCTGGTCGGTTCCGCCATCTGCCAGACATCCGGCATCTATGCACTGGTAACATCCCTGATCCTGCTTTATTCCGATTTCTATTCAAAACCGTTTGCGCCCACATGGGCGGCGGTTCTGGGAGCAGGACTTGCGGCAGGCGTCGGAGCCATCGGTTCCGGTATCGGTGAAGGACTGGTCGCCAAGGCAGGATGTGAGGGCGTTGCCCGGCAGCCTACCAGTATGGGACCGGTTACTAACGGAATGCTTCTCGGCATGGCTGTTGCCGAAACCACAGCTATCTACGGGTTGCTTGTGGCGCTGATCCTGATGTTCAAGACATTTGAGCCTGTGACATCTTTCGGAGCGGCTATGGCACTGCTCAGTTCAGGCTTGTGCATGGGGCTGGGAGCCATCGGACCGGGTATTGGTGAAGGATGTACCGGGTTCGGAGCTGTGCGCTGGATCGCCCGTAATCCGGCGGAAACAGGCATTCTGACACGTTCCATGCTTGTGGGACAGGCTGTTTCCGAATCTACCGGCATCTACTCTCTGGTCATTGCGCTGGTTCTGATTTTTGTGGTATAAAGATACAAGCTTCTGTAAAGATTTTTTATTCACAACACTCTGGAGGATATATTAAAATGGCAATCGAAGGTGCAGATATTATCAAGGCGTCGGCTTTTCTGGGTGCAGGCATCTGTATGGGACTGGGTGCTATCGGGCCTGGCGTCGGCGAAGGAATGGCCGCAGCAAAAGCATGTGAAGCCATCGGAAAAAACCCCAAGGAAGCCGGTTTGCTGACCCGGACCATGCTGGTAGGTCAGGCTGTTTCCGAATCAACAGGTATTTATTCTCTGGTTATTGCCTTGCTGCTTTTGTTTGTTGTTTAAACGCCGAACGGGAATTACCCCATGCAGATTATCGAAAATGTAGCGCTGATCAGTATTAACGAGACAATATTCGTTCAGTTGATTTCATTTCTGATTTTCATGTATCTTATCGACCGCATGATGTTTCGTCCTCTTAAGTCCACCATGTCTGAACGGGAAGGATATATAGAGAATCTGGGACGTGAAGTGGAAGACAAGGCGCAGGAAACTGCAGAAATCCTGAAACAGCTGAAAGAACGGGAACTGTCGGTTATATCCGAAGCCCACTCACTGAGAATCGCACTGGAAGAAGAAGGCGAGCGGAAAGCAAGCGAGATTAATGCCGGACTCCTTGAGATGATTGCAGGACTGAGACAGCAGACAGAAAAAACGGTTTCAGCCCAGATTCGTGAGGCGAAAAAGTCGCTGGAAACAGAATCTGAAAAACTGGCAGTCAGTATTATGGAAAAGATACTGGATCGGAGGCTGGGATGAAACAGATGAAAGCTGTATTCCGCATTTCCCTGGTATTGCTGACCGCCGTCCTGTTGCTTCATGTTACCGGTCTTCAGGCGTTTGCAGCGGAAAAAGCTGAATGGCGGGGCACATATGATCTGGCGATGAAATGGGTCAATTTCTTCATCCTGGTATTTGTGGTCGTCAAGTTCGGCAAAGGTCCGATCATGCGTTTTTTGCGGGCGCAGAAGGATGATGTTGCGGATGAAATAGCTCGTCTGGATCGGGAAAAGCAGGAAATGATCGCCAAAATCCAGGATGCCCAGGCAACTCTGGCAGAAAGCGACATCCGTTTTGCGGAGTTAAAGGAACGGATTGTTCGTGACGGAGAACGCAAAAAGCAGGAAATTATTGCCCAGGCGCAACAGCAGAGCGAGCTTATGATGAGTAGTGCAGAACAAAAGGTTGCCAGCCAGATTCTTCAGGCCCAACGAAATTTCAGGGAAGAACTGATTGACATGGCTGTCGAACTGGCATCATCCCGTCTGCCTCTGGAAATGACGGAAGATGATGATCAGCGGATGGTTGACCTTTATCTTGCCAGCAGTGCTTCGGGTAAATAACTGATATATATTTTTTACCCCTCTGAAAAAACCCCGGCTATTATATAATAGCCGGGGTTTTTGTTTTCAGCCGAAACAAAATATTATTCAGTATTCATGTTCTTTTTTACAAACAGGGAACGCAGGGCAATCCGCCGCAAATCACCATTTCCCATACCTTTCTGAAGTGCCGCCAGACGTTCCTCAACCGGACCAATAATCCAGCAGGCATCCTCAGGCAGCAGTTCCACCGGATCACCTTCCTCGTTCAGCGGACAGATATCCCGCATTTCCACCAGCGCATCATCGTCAAGCTCTTCCAGCCATCGCAGGGGCAGGCCCTGGGTCCGGCAGACATAGGGCCGTTGGGGATAAATCCGGCAAGCCCCGCTTTCATCCAGAAAAGCACAACCGCTCCCGGAAGGGATGCCCGTATTCAGCAGGACGCTGTTATGGCAGCGTAT
>QKJV01000036.1 GCA_003249165.1 Desulfobulbaceae bacterium
CTGCGCAGCACGCGTGGCTTTGTAGTGGAGGCGTATCCGCAACGGAAAAGCCATCGCTGTGACTGCGCTTGTTAGAACTTCAGCTCATCACCTGCACCACTGGCGTTCACATGGAATGCCATCGTTATTCCCGTCCATTTTTGTATTTGGGCAATTTCTCAAAAAATAGGTCGCTTCTGCACAGGAAGTCATTTGAGAACAATGCGTCCGGCCATCACATCTGAATCGTTGATTAGGCACATTGGGCGCAGAAATATTTGATTTTGTGGATCCGGAAATCTTTACGCCAGACAAGTTTGAAATTTCGGATGAGATCGACGATATTCCACCGCTCATATAAGCAAAGACCGCAATAATTAGAAAACCGACGACTTGTGTTTTGAATGGGCCTTTAGCATCCTGCCAGTGAAGAATTAAGTAGATTATGGCTACTGGCGCGATAAATAAGACTGTAAGCCCCCATAAAATGCTGGTCCTGAAAGCGGCAATTAGCAAGCCGATCCCACCAACAACAAATATTCCAAGGCCGACGTAAAGAACTATTCCACTCACTTTGGTTTTCCCTTTTTCAAGTTCTAACGTTCACCATCACAGGGGAGCAGGGAATGATGAATTTGTCAAAAGCACGTTAACACCAAACTATGTTTGGACTTCATTCGCCCGCCCCTGCGAACCCTGTGAATGGTGTGGTTATGCCGATTCTTTGATGAAATAATCCTTAACATTGCTAATATACATGCATGCGACTATTACTCCGGCACAAAAAATTGATAACTCACTAAAAGCGGCTTCTATACCTGATTTGATAACAACTTCGTCTACCACCATACCTATACAAGAAAGTATATAAGTAGCAGTAAATATGTTTTTAGCCCATTTAGCAAAAAAGAAAATGCCAAAGTATGAGACCATTGCAATTAAGGCGATTATCAAAAGAACAACATCAAGGATACCAAAAGGCTTTTCATAGTATTCCTCCAAATATTTTTGGAGTTCAATTCAGTAGTGTCCGGTTAGGGTAGTAAAAAGAATAGGCTTGAACCTCACATTTTGTTATAGTGGGTTTGCTCATAACACATTATAATCAAAAGGAGATTCAAGCCATGGCTCACAATAACACACTCTTTCATTCAATGCTAAACTTTATTCCGAGACATCAATTTGATGCCCTTGAGGGCCAACACACCACTGGACGCAAATCGCGCCATTTTTCCAGATGGAATCAGTTTGTCCACCTCATGTTTATGCAACTTACCGGAAGAGCAAGCCTTCGCGACGGCATCCAAGCTATGAACTCAAGGTTTAAGAACCTTTATCATATTGGGGCAAAACCCGTGGCCAGGTCCACTTTCGCTGATGCCAATAACAAACGACCGGCCGCACTTTACGAATCGTTGTTTGAAAAGCTTTACCAGCGCTGCCGAATGATTTCACCTAAGCACAAATTCAAGTTCAAAAACGAGTTGTACAGTCTTGATGCAACCGTAATTGATCTGAGCCTTGGGGCATTTCCCTGGGCATCATTTCGGCGTACTAAATCAGCCATCAAAGTTCATACGCTTATGAATCATAGCGGCTATCTTCCGGCATTTGTGTCAATCACCGATGGTAAAAAGCATGAATCCAAGGTCGCTTCGTCTATCAAGTTGCCCAGAGGTTCCATTGTTGCTGAAGATCGTGCCTATACCGACTATGCTTGGTTTGATCAGCTACAGCAAAATGGCGTCTTTTTCGTTACCCGGCAAAAGTCCAATGCTGTCTACAAGGTGATAAAGCGCAGGTCGGTAAACAAAACGCTTGGACTGTGCTCAGATCAGAGTATTTGTCTGACTGGTGCCAAGGGGCATCTGTGCCCGCACCCTCTGCGCAGAATCGGGTATCGAGACCCTGCAACAAAGAAACACTACGTTTTTCTCACAAACAATTTTAGACTCTCCGCCAAAACGATTTCTGACATTTACAAAGAGCGATGGCAAATAGAAATATTCTTCCGCTGGATCAAACAAAATCTCAAGATCAAGGCATTCATTGGTAATTCTCGCAATGCCGTAATGACGCAGGTTTACATTGCCTTAATCGCCTACCTGTTGCTGTGCATGTTCAAGTTCATGGCCAAAATATCCGTAAGCTTGCAAAATCTATTGCGGGTTATTCAGATCAACCTGTTTAGAAGATGTTCGTTGAGGGAGTTGTTTGAACCACCTCCAACAACAAGCTCAATCGATCAAAATAACAGACAGTTAGAGTTTGCTTTCTAGTAACCGGACAGAATTGATCTGCGCTGTTGAAAAAATAGGACCGGCCCGTTCATCGTCAACTCATCGGCGGTAGTGAATTGGAAAATAGATACAGCCTTAAAGGCAGACTAAAGCCTCCGATAGTATGCCTTTTCGTGAATTATGGAATTGAAGGGGAGGAATCGCGTGGGTAGAATAGGGGGCAGCCCTGCTGCCATGTCATTTCCGGGGTGGAAATGATTTAGGCCAGCGGCTTTGCGTCCCACCCTTTCGGTGTGGTTTGCTTTTGTCTCCTACTCGAGGCAACCTCGCAACCGTATCGCCTCAACGAGTAAAGCGACTTAGGCCGATGGCTTTGCGTCCCATCCTTTCAGAGTGGTTTGCTTTTACCTAATTCATACGATTTGCATTCTGAAAGCCTCTGTCAAGATCCGTGCGAGAATATCCTGGATATACACCGTCGGCACGGTATAGCAAGGGGGGGGCTGTTGCCTTAAGGTATTGACTCCTATCAGTATAGGTGACGCGTAGTGGCTTGAGTCTATCTCCCCTGGGCCGCACGCACATGCTCACAGGCGCCTTTGACCTCCCTTTTGAAGGTTTCAAAGTCCATCTGCATACCGTTAATATACGTGCTCCATCCTGCGCTGGACTTGGCATAGTGCACGGCGTCCTCGATTTCAGCATCCGTGGCGCCGTTGAGCTTGGCGATTTCGGTATGGTAAAAAGCACAGTAGTGGCATTTGCTGATGGCTGAAATGGCAATGCCAATAAGCTCTCGATATTTGTTTGGAATCGGCCCTTCTTCGAATTGCACCTGTTTGAACAGACGCCACTCCAGTTCAAGCGAGCTGTCCGGAACTTCCTTGAAAAAGCTTGGCACCAGGCCGAACATTTCTTTCATTTCATCATATATTTGTTGGCGATTCATGGCGATTCCTCCTTACGTATTAAGAAATAGCTCAGAGGCCTCATCTGATAATTTTCCAATCTTTAGCCCCTGCAGATGATCCAATTATAATCATTCGCAATACGTAATGCCCTTCCAATAACGGCTTATTCGCCGATACTTTTGTTGTGTGAAAATTGAATGCTCGGAACATCAACCATATTCCCATGGTCACAATTCCCGCGCCGTGCCTGGGCGTGGATTTCGAGCTAAGTCGCCAATTTCTGGATGGACATTAAATACTTCATTCAAGGCCTTGAGACAAAGCCGATACGGGTATCATGGGAAAATATATACAAACCATCTCAAAATAATCTTTTGGCCCAAACTCTTTGTTGTCGGCAAATTTAAATCCTCGAAATACTATAGTATGTCTGTGGTTTAAATTTGCCTCCGCCGCGATTTTGAACCAAAATCTTTATTTTGAGATGGCTTGTAGTGATATTTGGGGGCTGTTGGGAAGACTTTGGGTTAAGCCCTGTCCTACCAACTCGCTGGATGGTTGACCCAAACGACAATGGCATCCTCCTGGCCGGTGTTGGCAAAGCTGTGGTCCTGGTCGGAAGAGAAGTAGAAGCTGTCGTCCTTGGTTAAGTGGTAGGTGATGCCGCCGACCGATAAATCCATGCTGCCGGACAGCACCAGGCCGAACTCTTCGCCCGGATGGCGGTAGGTGCCTTCGGAACTGCCACCCGGGGAGATGATGGCCAGACGGGCGTCCATCTTTCGGCCCTTGATGCGGGGCACCAGGGTTTCGACTCTGGTTCTGGATCCCCGAAATGCCCCTTCTGCCCGCTCGTACTTGTGCAGGATGATCTTTTCAGTGGGTTCATTTTGAAACAGGTCGACCAGCGTCACGTTCAGGCCGTCGGCAATGCGCTTCAGCCGCGAGATTCCCGGATCGACTTTACCGTTTTCGACCATGGACAGGTAGGATGACGAGCAGCCGGCCATGTCCGCCAACTGTTTCAGCGACAGCTTTCTCGATTTGCGCAACTCCCGCAATCTTATCCCGAAATGTTCCATGGCTCCCCCGCAGAGTGATGGTTGTGACCCGTCGGTATTCTCCCGAGTGCAGGTCGGCAGGTGCCTATCGGTCGTTATCGGTCTCGGGTCGCTGTCGAGTGTGAAATGCTCAGGTGCAGATAATAGATCGACTAACACATCCGCTGTCAGATGACAACTGCAACGATTCAAGATATTGAAATTTTTATTATGCTGCGGTCGGCGCCACAGTTGGAGGCGGATCGGTGCTCCGTAGTGTTCTTTAGAACTTTTGATGGAATTTTGAGCGATTCGGAAAGTGACGACTGGCTGTGTGCCGGTTGAAAATATGCTTGACAAAAATTCAGTATTTTATAATTATTCGATATTGTATCTTCGAGCGTTTTCAATGTTCCAGCCTTGGCGTTATCTTGCATAGCGCATCGTCTTGCACGTCGTGGTCCGTGTTATTTAAGTACCTTTTTCGCCATCGGTAAATGCGTGGGGCAGCGATTAGTCGTCTGTATTCAGTTTCCAGGTAAGCATTGCTCTGGCTTTGTTGTGCCGCGTTTGACAG
>QKJV01000069.1 GCA_003249165.1 Desulfobulbaceae bacterium
CTGCTGCCGAGGCATTCAATATCCAGCAAAAGGCCACTTCCGAACTGGTGAGGACCAAGGCCAGCCTCCTTTTCGACCCACCGGTTGTCGATACGCTAATAACATATCTGGAAGGCACTGCCGTTTATACGACAAATGCGCCCAAGAATCTGGACTTTTCCATCCCCGACACAAAAACTTTAAAGAACAAGCTTAAATACGACAAAACCCAGGGTAGTGTACAAATCACCGGGATTTTGACTGAGTCCGAGGCGAATGATTACAAGAATCTGAGTTCAGAGTTGGCCTGGGCTGATGCGTTGAAACGTATTCAGAAACAACAGGCGAAAGCCTTCAAGGAATTGTTCTCTGGAATATTTGATGAAGAGAAAACCATGACGGATGCGGAAAAAGACGCGCTGAAAGCGATCATGGAGGCGGGCGATGTCAGCGTTGCAGTGGATAAGATTCCGGACGGCGATCCCGATCCAAATACCGCACCGCAAAAACGCGTGGCATTCCTTTCTATTTTCCTGCCTTATCTACGTCAGCAATTGACGCATCGTTTCATCATCGAAAACCTGGCCGCGTATGCCGGACTTGAAAGCAAAGTAACAGATGAACTGGCCTCTAATATCCTTAAACTCGGCACGCCTCCTGTGGCCATCTACGATGTGTTCGAAAAGATCAAGGATAGCGCCCAGTCTGCGGCCAATAACTGGAACGGTTACTTGATATCCTCCGCCGATAGCGGGGTGACATTCATCATCAGGAACAGCGATAACGCCCCTGTCGTGAGTTTGGATGGCGCAGCCTTGACATTCACCGTACAGGAAGACCCCACCAACGAATGGTGGAGTGATAGCCGGCAGCTGGTTGCGGGGAAGCTGTATAAGTTTGCAACGAATGATGTTCCGTTGGAAAACATTTTCTGGAAGACCCCCACCTCGGCCATCACAGCGATTCCATCTTCCGCGCTTATTCCTGACTTTGCCCCGCAACAGGCAGGACCCTCGCTGATTGCACTGAAAAAGACAGCCATGCTGGTTTCCGGATTTGAACTAAGCGCAGACGAAATTCATTTTCTGGACGAGAACAAAGGAGAATTTGATGGTCTCGATTTCAATATGCTTACTCTGCAACAATGGCTCAGGCTTGATGCTTATACCCGTCTGCGTAATTCTTTGTCCCAAACCAAGATCAACATCCTCGATTTCTGGCAGTGGACCTATGACGCAGCATCTGACGTCAACAAGTTGAGCGAGAAAATTGCGGAGCTCACTACGTGGAAAAAAGAAAGAATTGACAAGTTGATTGCAGTTGACCATTTCAATCTCGCCGGGCTCACCGATTATCGAAACGAAAAGAATCTGCTGAACCTGCAAAAAGCGCTCAAGGTGGCAGATAAGACCGGCGCGGATATAGACCTGTTGTTTGACTGGGGATACCCGACATCAAACTTCAATCAATGCAGGGAGACGGCTAAAAGCATCAAAAACTGCATCCGGGCTCGATATAATCAATCTGATTGGGAAGAGGTCGTGAAGCCTTTGCACGATAAGCTGCGCAATCACCAGCGCGATGCCTTGACCGCCTATCTATTACAGCAACCTGAACTTATCGCCTGGAATGTGACGGACGCAGATGGCCTGTTCGAATACTTCCTGATTGATGTGCAGATGGATGCCTGCATGGAGACTTCACGCATCAAGCAGGCGATTTCATCCGTTCAACTGTTTATTCAGCGTTGCTTCCTCGGTCTGGAAGAGGAGCATAGTCAGATCACTCCGGATGTCCTGGATCGTGAGCGTTGGGACTGGATGCAGCGTTATCGTGTATGGGAGGCCAACAGAAAGGTATTCCTCTATCCGGAAAACTGGATCGAAAGCAATCTACGCGATGACAAGAGCCCTTTCTTTAAGGAACTGGAAAGCGAGATCCTGCAAAAAGACATCAGCAAACAGAATGTCTCGGATGCACTAAAGTCGTATCTGTACAAAGTTGATGACGTGGCTAATATAGAAGTCGTCGGCCTTTATGTAGAGGGTAGTTCTAAGTTGCATGTATTTTCCCGCACTCGAAGCGCACCTTATATTTTCTACTATCGCTACTTTGCTTTTGATGAGAGGAACTGGTATCCGTGGGAAAAAATGCAGGTTGACATTCCCTGTTACGATTGCGAAGATCCTGAGACTCACTCTGTGACGGGTAACGGATGTTATCTGACTCCTGTTGTGTGGAAAGAACGTTTGTTGGTTTTCTTCCCGCAAATCATGAAAAAAACAAAACCCAACCCTAATTCGACAAGCACCAGCTTTAACACATTAGGGAATGATCCTTCTGGAATAACAAACTCAACCCCGACTTCCTATTATGAAATCAAGATGGCCTGGAGTGAGTACCGTAACGGCAAATGGACGCAAAAACAACTATGCCAAGATATTCTTTCATCTGACCCAATTAATTTTAAGAACGATATTCAACACTTTAAATTCGTCCCCATCTCGCAAGGTGATGATGGAATATTGATTGATATCGATGACAATTATGATGTCGATAATGACACCGATAAGAAGATCACCTACGACGGCGGTTATAAAGGTGCTTTTCTGTTTGACGGCCATAGTTTAAAAATCGCCGACAAACAAGATACGGTAAATATGCCCATCATCTATTTCAATCACACCATTCCTAATGCCGAGGGTCATACAATCGATTGGTGCGATTTTACAACCAAGAAAATGTATTCATGGCAGGTTGAAGGAACGTCTCTGGTTAATACGGATATTTGCTTCTATGCTGAGCAGAAGAAAGAAAAGATGTACGGAATCAATGGTGGGGAGGGTGATTTCTACCATCCGGCAATTTCTACATTATTCGGCGCAGTCAATGCCGGTAAATTAGATGACTTCTTTAATCAGAACCCGGTCCCAGCGGGTATCGATTTTGGCGACAATCCCGACAATGGCGATGGACTCAGCTACCACGAGCTGAAAGGACCCTATTCCTTGTATAACTGGGAGCTCTTTTTCCATACGCCTGTGCTGCTTGCCGATGCATTAAGTAAGGCCCAACATTACGAAGAGGCCATGAAGTGGTTCCACTATGTATTCAATCCTATGGCCGATGGCACTACGGATGAGCGTTTCTGGCAATTCTTACCGTTTAAGAATATAAACAGCAAGCAAGTGTTGGATAGCCTTTTCAACAGCTTGACACCCAATACTCCGAACGATGCAATCACCGAGTGGCGCAACAAGCCTTTCATGCCGCATGTTGTGGCACGCAGCCGTCCCGTCGCTTATATGAAATGGGTGGTGATGAAGTACATCGACAATCTGCTTGCATGGGGCGATTATTTATTCCGGCAGGATACCATTGAAACCATTAATCAGGCCTCTCAACTCTATGTTCTGGCCGGACATATTCTCGGCCCGAAGCCAATGTTTATTCCAAAGCGTGGTAATATCACGCCCCAGACTTATCTCGGCTTGCTCGATAAATGGGATGCGTTCGGCAATGCCATGGTGGAACTGGAACTTGCCGCACCGTTCAGTGATCAGACAACGCTGCCGTTCGGCCAGGTAGGGCAGGAACTGGCGTTTGCCAACATCTATGGCATGGCTTCGACCTTGTATTTCTGTATGCCCAACAACCCCAACCTCCTCAGTTATTGGGATACGGTAGCGGACCGTCTGTACAAGATACGGCATTGCCTGAACATCGAGGGCGTGTTCCGCAAATTGCCGTTGTTTGAGCCGCCAATCGATCCGGGCCTGCTGGTCAAGGCGGCGGCACAGGGATTGAGTATCGCTTCGGTGCTGAACGATCTTAATACACCAATGCCGAATTACCGCTTCTATTATCTGCTGCAAAAGGCACTGGAATTATGTAATGAGTTGAAATCGTTGGGTAGCGCAATGTTATCGGCTATCGAAAAGCAGGATAACGAGAGCATTGCGCTGCTACGCGCCAAACATGAAACTGTGATGCAGAACCTGGTCATGGAGATCAAGAAGAAACAACTGGAAGAAGCTCAGAAGAATATCGAAAGCCTGCAGCAGAACCGCAAGACTCCCGAAGCCCGGATGAAATACTATCTGAAACTGAGCGGCCTCGACGAAAGCCTGGTGCCGGGGGATACGGCGGATTTTAATGGAATCCCCAACGATATCGTTACAGTGGACGGGGATAGCGGGTTGAAATTAATCCCGTTTGAAAAGGAGGATATGGATAAGGCCGGTCAGGCACAGAGCAAGCAAGTTGAAGCAGCACTACCGGAAAAATTAGCTAGTATCATGCATATAATTCCTTCCTTTGGAGCAAAATTTCAACCATTGGGTGTAGGCGGTTCCATTAGCTTTGGTGGTTCCAATCTCGGAGCTGCATTTCAAGCATGGGCAAAGTTTGTGCAGTTAGATGCGAGCGAATTGTCATACGCTTCAACAAGCGCGGGCAAAAAAAGCGGCTTCACCCGCGCATTGCAAGAGCGAATCTTCCAGGCCAATGCTGCGGGCTATGAGCTGAAACAGATCGATAAACAGATTCTCGCCCAGCTGATCCGCATCGACATTGCCAATCAGGAAATTACCAATCAGCAAAAGGCCATCGATAATGCCACTGAGATCGAAGAGTTTCTGAAAAACAAATATTCCAACGAGGAACTCTATACCTGGATGCGCGGTCAACTGAAAACGCTGTATCACCAGGTATACAGCCTTGCCTATGACCTCGCGAAGAAAGCCGAAAAGACTTAAGCAATGCCAATTTCATCCAACCCGGTTATTTCGATGCCGGGCGCGATGGATTGCTGGCGGGAGAGCAATTGTATGTTGGCCTGAAGCAACTGGAGGCGGCCTATCAAAATGAGCGCGGCTATGATTACGAGATCACCAAGCATGTTTCGCTCTATCAGCTTGACCCGCTGGCGATCATCCAACTGCAGGAGACCGGACAATGCGAGTTTACATTGCCCGAGGTACTGTTCGACCTCGATTACCCGGGACATTACAAACGCCGTATCAAATCTCTGTCACTCTCGATACCGTGCGTCGTTGGACCCTATACTGGCGTCAATGCCACCTTGCGGCTGCTGGAAAACAAGTTCCGCAATACCGCAATCGGCGGCAAGGCGTATGTCGAGAACACCGAAGAGACAGACGAGCGTTTCAGTACCAGTCTGATTCCGATTAATGCTGTTGCAGTGTGTTCAGCTCAGAACGACAGTGGGACATTTGAGCTGAATTTCAAGGATGAACGTTATCTGCCTTTTGAAGGTGCCGGTGTTATCAGCCGGTGGAGGTTGGAACTGCCATCTGTTCGGCAGTTTGATTACCAGAGTATTTCCGATGTTGTAATGCATCTCAAATATACCGCCACAGAAGGTGGGGATTACCTTAAGCAGGCGGCGAGCAAATCCGCAATAAAACAGTTGGAAGCGATTAAGCAGGCCCTCAGCCAGACGGGATTACATGTTGCATTCAATATGCAGCACGAACTTTCGAATGAATGGACTGTATTAAAAAATACAGGCACGACAGCTATAACCGTTGACAAAGACAAACTGCCATATATCGCGCAACTCTTCAGCAAAACATCAATCGAGTCTATAATGTTTTTGGCGAATATGGTAGATTCGCAATCCAGTTGTACAATTAAGATCGATAATACCGCCATTGATTTACAGAAAATAAGCAATGAGTTGAAACTCTGCAGAGGGGTATCTGAAAATATTCAACTGGATAAATCGTTCAATTTATCTATTGAGGCTGAACAATTAGACAAAATACAAGGGTTATTTATGGTAGTTAAATTTATAATTAAAAATTGAACGTATTGCCACAAAAATTCGGTTTGTGCTCCGGCCGCATCAGCCGCTACCGGATCCGTTGAGGTAACCTGGGCCTTCATGGAGACCACGTCGCTGATAGACACGCCTCTGGGGCCGTTGCGCTTCATGACATTATAGGCATCCACCACCGTGAGATCAGATTTGCAGAAAGAGGCAAAGTCCGCAGTGCACTGGTGAAGGTCGTTGCGGTGCCAGTACCACCGGTCCCAGACTACGCCCATGAGGTTTTTCATGCCGATGGTGACCATGGCGGAACTGTGGTGCTTGAGCACCGGCACATTGATGAACACATCCGCGTTAAGGAGAGCCTCATGGACCTTGGCCGTCTTAAGCCGCTGTCCCCCGGGCACGGAAACAGTTTTGCAGTAGCCTTCGCCATCCGAATTATCCGGACCGATGGCAACTACAATGTACGGAGAAGCCTTGCGGAAACCTTAAGACACTCTATCTCACCTCAAGCTCGCCAACGCACCCAAACCGGCTCAAGGGGCCATCACGGATATTTCATAGAGGGTGGACCAGTTTTTACCCGTCACAAACAGGCGGTTGGCCGCTGCATCGTAGGCAATGCCGTTGAGGACATTTTCACGGCCACGCTTTGATTTTTCGGCGAGTCCGCTCAAGTCGATGTAACCCAGCACATGGCCATCCTCCGGTGAAATGCGGACGATGTTGTCCTGATACCAGATATTGGCCCAGATCTCCCCGTTCATATACTCCAGTTCATTGAGCCTCTCCACCGGAAGCTCCCCATCCAGAACCCTAATGTCGCGCATCACGGTGAGCGTTTCCGGGTCAAGGAACCGGATCCGGCTCGTTCCATCACTCAGAATCAGGCGGACACCATCGGTGGTGAGTCCCCACCCCTCACCGTCATAGGGCACCGTTTTGATCTGCTCAAAGGAGGACAGATCATAGACGAAGATCAGATGACTGCGCCAGGTCAGCTGGTAAATCCGACCCTGGTGAACGGCAATGCCTTCGGCAAAGTAGGCGGCTTTCAGGGACTTTTTGCGTCTCACCCTGCCGCTGTCCAGATCCACAAGCCGCAACGAGGAGGCCCCGTATTGTCCGGTGCTTTCATACATCTTCCCGTCATGGATTAGCAGCCCCTGGGTGAAAGCCCCGGCATCATGGGGATATTCGGCAACCACCCGGGGCCACCACACCTGCCCGGCAGTAAGGGAAACCGGCGTCCAGAAAAGACAGACCCCGAAAATCAATCCCCGAAAACAGAACCTGCCTGCAGACCGCCGTATCCATTGCTCATGCCGCCGCAAATCATCCTTCACTCCGGACATTGCCACTGCGATGTCAACAAATGTATTCATATGTATCCTCCTGTTCCTCTTCCCGTAACAAAATTTCATGTTAAAAAGAATTGGATTTTTTTATGATAAAAATTTTATCACCTGGTATGGAAAATCTGGCAGCGAATATTCCTTGACAGGATACGGGCCCATCCTGTAAGAAGAAATCGCTTACACCAAGAAGATTTTATGTCAAAGAAATTTTATAAGAAAGTCTGTG
>QKJV01000127.1 GCA_003249165.1 Desulfobulbaceae bacterium
AGACCTGGCCCGCATTTGCTCCCGCGGACGAACCGACAAGCAGACCGCTCCCTGCACCGATAGCGGCACCGCTCCCCGCATGCCCTGATGCGGAGCCGACAACCGCGCCGATGACAGCACCTGCCGCGGTACCAACAGCTGCACCAGAGGCGGTGCTCTGATTAACTGTTTGCTGCGGAGTCATCCCGATCTGCTGCCCCGCCCATTGCCGGCATATTGCGTCATCAGCCTGAAATTCCTCAAAAGGTTTACCCGGTGCGGGCATAACCCTGACACTCGGCCCCGCCGGCATGGTCGCGCATCCACCCAAGGCCAGCAATGCCAGACACAATGAAAACTTTTGTATAGAGCGCATCATCGTTTCATTCCTCCTAATTTGCCGGAGGCGGAGAAGGGACGACCTTCAGCCAGCCGCTCGGGCATCTCTGAACATATGGATAGTAACTGTTGGAATCAGGACAGTAATACCAATAGTTATTATCATCCTGTTGCGGGGACGTCGATTGGGGCGTCACCGGTACCGGTTGCACGTAAACCTCCGGCTCAGGCCGGACTACAACAGGTGGCGGCACATAGTAAGGATAATAGGGATACGGGCCCCAGAATCCGGGTCCCAGCCAGAGATCGACACCGAAGTGACTGTGGTGATGCCCACCGCGAGCCAGCACCGTCTGCTGGCTCACCTGCAGCACGGCCATGGCCACCATGGCAATGAACAGTATCTTTTTCATTTTCCTCTCCATCATTTTAAGGTTTCGGCAGCTGCATGTTCCCATAACAGCAGACTTACCCATATAAAAAATAATGACTCCGGATTTATTGGTAATGTTCCTAGAAGAATAAAATATATTCTCCTCAAGGCAGGCAGAAAAGTATTCTTGAAAAAAACTGCCACATGTGTAATCTGCTACCTTATTACTAAAATCTTACGCACATTCAATCTAAGGAGGTTCGCTATGGACGAATTGGGAATCAGGTAAAAATAATGGATACAACCCTGAGGGACGGGGAGCAGACTCCGGGTGTTTCCTATACACCCCGTGAAAAACTGCATGTTGCTAAAGCACTTTTACATCTTCTTCATGTCGATCGCATCGAAGTTGCCTCTGCCAGAGCCTCGAGAGGTGAAAAAGATGCGGTACACCAGATCACCGATTGGGCTGCCAGATCAGCCTGTCTCAACCGAATCGAAATCCTCGGCTTTGTTGACCATTCCAAGAGCGTCAAATGGATCACTGAGGCAGGTGGCAAGGTCCTCAATCTTCTTACCAAAGGCAGCGAAAAGCACTGTCGGGTTCAACTCGGGAAAACGCTTACGGAACATCTTGAGGATATCAAACAAACCATATCCCATGCCCACATCCATGGATTATCCGTCAACGTCTACTTAGAAGACTGGTCGAACGGCTATGTAGACAATCCATCTTATGTGTTTGAATTGATGAACGGACTCAAAGGAACTGGTATCAACCATTTCATGTTGCCCGATACACTCGGTGTCATGTCGCCCTGGGAAGTCCAAACGGCGTTAGGTGACATGATAGGCCGTTTTCCCTGGGCCAACTTCGATTTTCATCCTCACAACGACTATGGGATGGCTACTGCCAATGCCCTTTTTGCTGTAAGGGCAGGGATAAAAAACATCCATACCACCATGAATTGCCTGGGCGAAAGAGCCGGCAACGCGTCCCTGGCGGAAGTGGCAGTCGTTTTAAAAGATAAATTGGGTGTTCATACTGCTATCGATGAGGGTAGTCTTTGCCAGGTAAGTGAATTGGTTGAACGTTTTTCCGGGCGACGCGTCCAGGCAAATGCCCCCATTATCGGGGAAGATGTCTTTGTTCAGACAAGCGGCATTCATGCAGACGGCGATAAAAAAGGCAATCTTTATAGCAATCCCATTCATCCGGAGCGTTTCAAGCGGAAACGGACATACGCTCTCGGCAAAATGAGTGGCAGGGCCTCACTGGCAAAAAATCTTGAAGCGCTTGGCCTGGAACTTTCACGAAAGAATCTGGATCGTGTTCTTGACAGAATTGTGGCTCTGGGAGACAGAAAAAAAAATATCACCAGCAGCGACTTGCCTTTCATCATAACAGATGTGCTTGAAAATGGCGGCACCAAGCATTTTGAACTGCTGAACTGTACCATCGGCTGCTCATTGGCGCAAACAGCAGAGGCCGCAATCCGTATTCAGGCTGGGGATCAAATTTTATCTGCCACTGGTTCCGGAAACGGAGGATATGAGGCATTCATGGATGCATTACACAAGATGCTTAAGGACCTGAATTATCCGCAACCCCAGTTAGTTGATTATGAAATTAAAATTCCTCGCGGCGGCGGAATCGATGCCTTGACGGAGTGCATTATCACATGGCAGCATGGGAAAAAACGAATCAAGACAGTCGCCGTCAACCCGGACCAGGTTATGGCCGCAGTCCACGCCACCATAAAATATCTCAATCTCCGGCAATGCTCGGTGATCTCGCAAGGGCATAACAAAAATGAACAATAAAAACATTGAATACAGTCAACTTGGCGGAAATACGACTCTGGTAAGCAGGATCTGTCTCGGAACCTGGGCAATCGGCGGCTGGATGTGGGGCGGCTCAGAGGAAAAGGAATCCATACGCACCATTCATACAGCTCTTGACAAAGGTATAAATTTTATTGATACCGCACCGGTTTACGGATTTGGCAGATCTGAAGAAATAGTTGGTAAAGCGCTTCAAGAATATGGGCAAAGAGACCGTGTTCTCGTTGCCACCAAGGTTGGTCTTGAATGGGATAACTCGGGAAAAGTCTTCCGTAATGCCGGCAGGGAGAGGATTCTCAAGGAAATAAACGAATCATTAACCAGGCTCAAGACCGACTACATCGATTTATACCAGATCCACTGGCCTGACCAGCTCACTCCCGTCGAAACCACAGCCCAGGTGATGAACGAACTGTTAACCTCCGGGAAAATACGCGCTGTTGGAGTCAGTAATTTTTCTCCCGAACAGATGGATGCTTTCCGACAAATTGTTCCTCTTCATTCGGTACAGCCTCCTTATAATCTTTTCGAAAGGGAAATCGAACAGGACGTGCTGCCTTATGCAAAAAAAGAGGGGATCGCCGTCCTTGCATATGGTTCTATTTGCCGCGGCCTGCTGTCAGGGAAGATGAAAGCGGACAGCCGTTTCACCGGTGATGATCTGCGTCAGTTCGACCCAAAATTTCAGGAACCACGCTATACTCATTACTTGAAGGCTGTAAAAGAATTAACCAATCTGGCCCGGGAACGATTTAATCGCGGGATACTTGAACTTGCCGTTCGCTGGGTGCTTGATCAGGGAGCGATAGCATTGTGGGGCGTACGGCATCCGCAACAACTGGAACCGATTGAACGAATCTACGGCTGGTCACTGTCAGCTGCTGACTTAAAAAATATCGATGAGATAATAACCAGAAACGTGCCGGATCCCGTTGGTCCTCAGTTTATGGCCCCTCCTCTTCGTAAAGAGTGAAATAAATCGGGCCGCATCAACAGAGGCTGAAATAAAAGAGCCTGGATTGTCACTGTAGCGGCAATCCAGGCTCTTTTATTTAACGCTTTGTCACTCGTGAATTGTTTATATCCTGGAGATACACTGAACGGGACATAAGCTAATAGCTTCATCAATACATTCCGCATCCATTGCGGCACCTTCCATGACATAAGCCTTCCCTGCATAGTTATCAAAACCGAACATTACGGGACAAATTTCCACGCAACCTTCACAGCCAATGCATGCTTCCGTATTTATGACGATCTGATTACTCATGCTTAAATTCCTCAAAGGTAGAGATCAATCTATTCCCCGCAGAATATGACAATCTTCACTCATATCATGCAGGGCACCATCATAATTGGTGAGGAGCAATCAGCACCACTCACCAGCAACTATTTATATTACTTGTTTTTCTCGAAAAGCGGTTCATAAATCTTCTGCAGTTCACCGCTACGGATCTCTTTCTTTAATGTATCTGTTGGTTTGTTCATCCAGTTGTGCATACTGTCATTTTTCAGCAGATTATCGAAATAGGCGTTGACTTCGGGATCATTATAATGCCGGGCCTCGGGCATGAATTTGAAATAGAAGTTGTGGGCAACATCATAAATACCGTGCCACCATGCATAGTCAGGCCCCATCATCGCTGCGCCCATCCTGGTCCGCCGACCTTCATGATGCCACAGTTCCCAGTACTGCCATTCGATCTCGTTGGCAAAGGCGGCCTTGTTTTCCATCAGGCCTTTTTTCTTTACCATATCCATCGCGGCAGTAGCCGGTTTGGCGAATTTCTCGTTATACAACTCGACCATGGCATCATACTGATAGTAATGTCCATCGACAAATCGATTCTCATGGCAGTTCAGGCAGACATCCTTCATATTACTGCGCTTTTTCTGCCAGTTATCCTTATGCTTGGAGATGGGCGGCCGCAGGGTCCAGGAAATGCGATCTCCGACATCATGGGAGACCTCCTGCTTGGCGGTTGCCGACATGTGACAGGTGGCACAGGTGGGAGCGGCGAAATAATCCTTCCCCACAACCCAGGAATCCGAATCCATATGCATTTTTTCCCGATATGCCCGGTAGGCAATACCATGCTTGGATTCTTCATAAATTTCCTTCTGGGGATGATCAGGGCCGAGATGACATTTCCCGCAGTTTTCCGGCTGACGTGCCTGCTCCTTGGA
>QKJV01000448.1 GCA_003249165.1 Desulfobulbaceae bacterium
TTACTCATTTCGGGTAGTATCGCTGTCGTGGCAGTATTTATATACTTCCTGTCAAGAAGGCAGCTGCGGCAATTAATCAGAGAAAAGCAGAATTTGTTGACAAATGCGGCTGTGATGCAGGAACGGTTGGCTGCCAGAGACGCGCAGTGCGAGGAATTTGCAAAACAACTGCGGCAATCAGAAGATTCCAACCGTCGTTTATTAACTGAAAATGCCTCACTTGCAGCTCAAAATGTCAACCTCGATAGTCAGCTGCACCTGCTGAAAGAGGCAAGAGAGGAACTTGGAGCATCTTTCAAGGCTCTTTCTGCTGACCTTTTTCGAACTAACAGTGAGTCATTTCTTCAGGTTGCCAAGTCGACACTTTCCCATTTTCATGAGCAGGCAAAAGTAGATTTAACCCACCGTAAGAATGCCATTGAAGAAATCGTCAAGCCGTTGCAGGAATCATTGCAGAAGGTTGACGGTCATGTTCGGCAGCTGGAGAAAGAACGGATTGCCGCTTACAGTTCCCTAACCGAACAGGTCAAGGCCATGGCTTCAGGGCAGGCACGGTTAACAGGCGAGACAGCCAATCTGGTCAGGGCACTGCGGACACCGGCCGCCAGAGGTCGATGGGGTGAGATGCAGTTACGGCGGGTGGTTGAAATGGCCGGAATGGTGCAGTACTGTGATTTTGTTGAACAGCAATCTGTTGAAGGGATAGCAGGGAGTCTCCGCCCGGATATGGTAGTGCGGTTGCCGAATAACAGGTGCATTGTCGTTGATTCCAAAGCCTCGCTCCAGGCATATCTGGAGGCTCATGAACTGGAGGATGGTGAGCAGAGGCGTGAAAAATTGCAGGCCCACGCCCGACAAATGCGTGATCATCTTGTCGCTTTGAGCAGTAAAAAATATTGGCAGCAATTCGAACAGACACCTGAATTTGTAGTGATGTTTGTCCCTGGAGAAAATTTTTTCAGCGCAGCACTTACCTGTGATCCTGAGTTGATTGAATTCGGAGTTGCTCAGCGGGTTATTCTTGCTACCCCAACGACACTTATTGCTCTATTGCGGTCAGTCAGTTACGGTTGGCGTCAGGAGCAACTTGCGGAACACGCTGAAAAAATAGGTGAGCTTGGTCGGACCCTGTTCAGGAGGCTTGAGGTTTTTGCCAACCATTTCGAAGAGCTTCGCAAGAATATCGATCGAACGGTCCAGTCATATAACAGAGTTGCCGGCTCCCTGGAGAGCAGAGTGATGGTCAGCGTCCGCAAGTTTCAGGAGATAGATCCCGGGATGGATAAACAGCTTCCTGAGCTCAAATTGATAGATAAAACTACGAGGAGAGTTACTTATGAAGATTCATAATAATATCACCGGAACAATTGGTCGGACTCCTCTAGTCAGGCTGAACCGGCTCGCCGAGGGGTGTAACGCCAAGATTCTTGTAAAACTTGAATCCTTTAATCCTTGCGGCAGTGTCAAGGACCGCATAGCCGTCAACATGATCCGTCGGGCAGAAGAACAGGGGCTGATTGGGCCAGGCACAACCTTGATTGAACCTACCTCCGGCAATACCGGCATCGGCCTGGCAATGGCTGCAGCCGCAAAAGGGTACCGCCTTATTCTGACCATGCCGGAAACGATGAGTGTGGAGCGAAGGAAGTTGCTGGCACTGCTGGGCGCTGAAATAGTGTTGACACCCGGAATAGAAGGAATGAAAGGCGCTATCAGCAAGGCGCAAGAGTTAGCAGTGAAGAATAAAGATTCCTTTGTGTCTCAGCAGTTTGAAAATCCAGCTAACCCTGAGACTCATCGCCTGACGACGGCGGAAGAAATCTGGCATGATACCGATGGGCTGATAGATATTCTGGTTGCCGGTGTAGGTACCGGCGGGACGATTACAGGAATTGGAGAAGTTCTTCGAGAAAGAAAGCCGCAATCGCAGGTGGTGGCTGTTGAACCCGATGAGTCACCTGTGCTTTCGGAAGGGAAAAGCGGGCCCCATAAAATTCAGGGGATCGGCGCCGGTTTTGTTCCTGCAGTTCTGCAGAGGGATCTGATTGATGAGGTTATCCGGGTGCGATCCGATGATGCAATTATTACTGCAAGAAAACTTGCCAGTCAGGAGGGAATTCTGGCGGGCATTTCTTCCGGCGCCGCTGTATCAGCTGCTCTGACTGTGGCGCATCGACCTGAGAACAAAGATAAACTTATAGTTGCTATACTACCTGATACAGGTGAACGTTATCTTTCTGTCTTATGAAATAGAGGAGTATGAGAAAAAATGGAATTTTTCTCTTTTGCCACGGCATTATGCTTTCATAGTGATTAATTTATTAAATTAACTTTCTGATGTTTGGCGCGACGTGCTGCTTGATTGTTCACCAATACTTCGTCGATCCCTTCTCTTGATGCATAAAGAGAGTACAGACAGAAATTTGGAGATATTTTGTCATTGTTTCCAGTTAATTAAAATAGTAAGCTAAGTATCTTTTTTATAATGAATATTTGATCTTTTTTCCTTGAAATTTTTTGCATGGAAATAAATGCTGCCAGCCTGCTTGGACCTGTCAGCGTGTAATCTTTCAGTCTGAAAACCTGCTTAGCAAGCAGGTACCATGTTCAAGCATATTAAATTCCGCATGATCACAGCTCGAAAAAGAAATGAGTTGATTCTATAAAGAAATCCATAAAGGAGAATCAGACACAATGAAGTTAGGAATTAACGCCCTTGGCCGGATCGGAAAACTGACATTATGGCATCATGTCGGCAGGAAATACTTTTCGGAGATTGTCGTCAATACCGGACGCGAGATTGGGAAAGGACTGGAGGATCTTGCTGCATCCATAGAACGTGACAGTACCTACGGACGTCTGGGGAATTTTCTGCATGGATATAAAGGCGGCAGGGTGATTCAAAACCTCAATCAGGACGAAGGGACCATGACCATTAATGATGTTCCTGTAAAAGTTCTGCGTGAGGCAAGAAATCCTAAGGAAATCAAATGGAAAGAAAATGGAGTACGTATTGTTGTCGATTCAACCGGTGTCTTTACCGATCCGACTGCTGATCCTGATTCCCGTACCGGTGCATTACGCGGACACCTGGCTTCCGGTGCTGAAAAAGTAATTCTTTCCGCACCTTTCAAAATCAAGCAGCAGGGCTTGAATATGCCGGAGGATGCCATAACGACCGTCATGGGCATCAATGCGGAAGATTATATACCTTCAAAGCACAGTCTTATTTCGGCTGCATCCTGTACCACAACATGCCTTTCCTATATGATGAAACCGCTGCTTGACCAGATCGGCGCGGCAAATTTTTTGAGTGCTTCAATGGTCACGGTACATGCGGCTACGGGTAGCCAGAAGGTTTTGGATAGTCTGCCTAAAACCGGAGCAACGGATCTGCGCAAAAACCGTAGTATTATGAATAATATCATCCTTACCACCACAGGGGCTGCCAAAGCCCTTCGTCTGGTTATTCCTGAAATGAAAGATATCGGTTTTATCGCTGAATCTGTGCGTATTCCCACCTCGAGCGGATCGTTGATCGTGCTCGTGGTAAATTTGCAGGATGATCTGGATGATCCGATCAAACGGGACAAGATTAATTCGATTTATCGTAGCTTTGCCGAAACGAGTCCATATCTGCTCTACTCGGATGAGCAGAATGTTTCCAGCGATATCATCGGCGCGCCTTTTGCCGCGGCCATAATCGAGGGAACCGAGACGCATACCCGGACTGCGGCGATACGGGTCAATCTTAATAAAATCAAAGGTTGCGTTGCCACTGAGCCTATTATAAACGTCCCTGTCACCCAGGCTGTGATTTATGGATGGTATGATAATGAGTTGGGCAGCTATACCAACATGCTTGCAGAACGGACGGTTTCCATCGCTGAACAGCTCGTGTGACCACTGATTTGCTTATCAGAGCTATGACAGAGGCCGACCTGGTTGATCTGGTTCGCAATGAAAAGGAAAAACCGGTTTGGTCAGCAGCCCAGTTTGCCGAGGAATTGTATCATCCCCATGCATGGCAGTTTGTTGCCTGCCACGATGCTTCCTCAAATATAATCGGATATGTATGCTGTCGAACGGTTGCCGGGGAGGCGGAGATTCTGAAAATTTTCGTATCCGCCGATTCCCGTGGACACGGTGTCGGCAGCATGCTGCTGGGGGCTGCTCTACAGAGGATGGCAGAAGAGGATGCTGCCCGTTGTTTTCTTGAGGTGAGGGAGTCAAATATTATTGCCAGAAATCTGTATGAAAAGTTTGGATTTCGTCGCATTGGCATGCGCAGGAATTATTATTCGTCACCGAGAGAAGATGCTATTGTCTATCGGTCGAGTATAAAAAAAATCAGCGGCTTTGGGTCTTGAAAGAAACAACGAAGAAGGGGTAAATTGTTCTGGTTTCAATGTTGAAGATTAAGTACGTTCAATTTTTGCCTATCTTTCGCAGCAATATCTCTGTTTTTGTGTGTCTTGCTTGCATTTCTGAAAACGGCGTGGTGAAGTAGAGAAGAAAATAATCGAAAATAATCGGCAAAATTCTTGCCTATCGGAAAATATCTTAGCTGACGTTGGATGAAATGACGATGCTGCCTATAACTCAACATGATTTTTTCTCTGCAAAAAACAACAATGATAAAGGGGCTGGTCGTGAAAAATATACGTGACATTGATATTAAAGAAAAAAAAGTGTTAATCCGGGTTGATTTTAATGTACCACT
>QKJV01000001.1 GCA_003249165.1 Desulfobulbaceae bacterium
AGTATGTTCCGGCAATAAGCGCTTGTGCCTCCTGTTCTTGCGCAATAAGGGAAGCATCCCGAGTCAGGGTTAATTCGCCACTCCCATTCTGCACATAGAGACCCGGGGCTTTTCGTATTTCGGCAACACCAAACCCCTGTTTAAATAGACTGGTGGAAAGTGACTCCGTCAATGCCCTGCCAAAACCGGATGTCTCATAAAGATCGTTCAGGTTAACAAAAGTGGTGAGAATAAGACGTTCTCCGGTTTTTCTACCATCCTGCCTGTTAGCCACTAATTGCCGGGCTAAATCTTCACCGAATCCGAAAAAATCCGGACTGAGCACTGAAACGACTTTACCACTTCGAGGCTCAGCACAACCAGCCAGTGCCGTCACCAAAAAAAAACCTAGAGCAAGTAGCATAATAAGACGGCTGGGAAAATCCATCCTTGATTCGACCACGCATTTTTTATTCATTATCTATCCTTATAGCCGGCTCTTCAATTACCGCTGTTGACGAATTATTTGCTCTGCTCTCTGCATGCCGTCAAGCGCATCCTCGTACAATGTCCTGGAAACAGCGGAAGAAGCAGCAAACGCGAACTGCTGCCTCGCCAACTCATAGCGAGACTGGTCCATGTAGGCAAGGCCACGCTCATAACAGATCCAGGCATGTTCGTCCAATGCTTTTAAACCAGCGCTTTCACCAGGGGCGTTTTTATGCTGCGGAGGCAGAAGAGAGCACCCTCCTGCAAGCCAAAACACTCCGAGTAAAATTGGCACCATGACCCAAAGACGACTTAGCGACCTTTTTCTTTGTTTTTCTAATACATCCGATTTGGAAGCAGCCATTTACTTTCTTTTGACTCCTCTCATTTTTCAGGCTTGATTTCCGACAAATCATGTAATCTGACAGGAGTGCATTGCCGTGGAGGGACAGCCTCATCCTGCATGAATCCATGCACCAGCCTGTTTTCAGCAATTACTATTGAGCCACTTGACAGAACAGCACCATCACCTTGATGCAAAAGCCGGGCATTAATCATTATCTGCCCATCGCTTACCGTATAGGTACCGACCACGACTGCCTGCGCATCATGGACGTAACTCAGTTGTGCCATGTCCCTGGACAAGGCATACTCACCATATCCTTCAACTATCTGAATCGCGGGTGTCATTCTCACATCTATGACCTCTATTTCCGCACGCTGGAACTCGCTGATCATCTGTTCCCCCAATATGCGGCCCAGCCCGGAAGTTTTGTAAAGGTGATTAAGATTGACAAAGGTGGTAACAATAACCCGATACTGATCCGATATCTGTGCTTCTGCATGATCAATCAACTGCTGGGCCAGTTCACGAATTCTTAGTTTTAACTCGACAGCATCTTCAGCCGGAATAGGTGCGGAAGGGTCAAGCAATGTTTTTCTGGTAAAGAAATTTCTGACATCAGCCATAGAAACCAAGGGCTCCTCCTGAAGCGGAGCCTCCTTTCCGGCCCGGTAAAATACATAGTCAGCTGGGACTTTACTGGGATAAGTGTATATGTAACCCTTTTCGCTCGCAGACTCATTACCTGCAACTGCGACTTCCACCCCGGCCAGAGCGATAAAACCTGACACAATCGCCAGTACACATGTAGAGTGTCTCATAAATTACGCCTCGATTAAACTACTGCAACTTTTCCCCTGTTGGCAAAGTGTTGCTTCAACATAACTATTCTTCTTCACTATCAGTCTCATTTGTAACATAACGGGGATATAAATAATTCCCCTCATTTCCGGAGAACTGTCGAAGTTCTTCGGGATAAACAACTTGAACGTATTGAACTTTTTCCCGTTCAACCATGAATAAATCAATTTCCTCATTAATCCTCCGTCCCACCGGCGTTGCTGCTGAACAGGCACAGAGAGAAAGCAGCATTATTAGTATCACGGTTGTTTTCATATCACTCTCTCACTCAAAATCTAGTTATCGGGTACCTGCATTGAATGGTTTTGAACGTGCCATCTGTTCCTAGCGGCAAGACCACCTTATTCGGACAGGCAGGAAAAAATTTCCTCTCGGCAAAATTTGATTTCCCTGCTGTTATATTTTCTTCATTCCTTCCCCTATGCAGGCCAGTCTTCGAAAGCGCCAACGCTGCCACCACTTCTGGAGACTTTTTCTTAGTTCTATCTTTTTACGTAAGCACATACTGTGCCTTTAGGTATTTATCATCCTTCATTTTTCTTGATCTGAATCCAGATCGTAAATATTCTAAAAATAACCAACAGGCTGACAAATTGGTTATTTTCTGACATGTATCGCCAGGTAGGCATGAAAAGATCTCCCAGCGTGTCTAAGAACTTGCAGACAAGCTGATTGACCTGCACCAAACAGACATAATTAAAAAATCTTGCCAAAAGGAAGAAAGAGATTATATTTAACAAGTTTAAAATTCAAATTATTCGCAAATTTGCAAGGAGAAGCTGCTTAATGGCACGTATCACCGTAGAAGATTGCTTGGCCCGGATAGGTAACGAAAATCGTTTTATGTTGATCCATCTGGCTGTTGAAAGAGTCAAACAGCACCGGAACGGTCAGCCTTTTCTTGTCAAAGGGAAAAACAAGGAAGTTGTTATGTCTTTGCGGGAAATCGCTGCTGGAAGGGTTAACTTTGAAAATATCAAAAACTTCAACAAAGCCCCTGAAAAAAAGAACTCCCTCGAAACAGGTTCTGTTGAAGCCGCTTCCTGATGTTTTTTTTGCGGATTTACGAAGAAAAAATTAATCAGCACCGATAAAATATTCAAGCTGAGTTTCAGGAAGAAATCGTTGCCGATGGACAAAGATTACTACAATATTCTGGGTGTCGCGAAAACTGCAAGCGCCGATGAGATAAAAAAAGCCTACCGTAAACTTGCAATGAAATATCACCCGGACCGAAATCCGGATGACAAAGAAGCAGAAGAAAAATTCAAAGCGGCGGCCGAGGCCTATGAAGTGCTTCGTGACACTGAAAAACGTAAAATATACGATAGATTTGGCGTAGAGGGTTTACGCAATAGCGGCTACAGCGGCCCCGGCAATTTTGAAGATATTTTCTCTAGTTTTGGTGACATTTTCGGAGACCTCTTCGGTTTCAGTCAAGGAAACAGACGACACAACCAAGGGCCAATACAAGGGAATGATCTCCGTTATGATTTGACCATTTCCTTTATGGATGCGGTACTCGGCGTCGAAAAGGAAATTGAAATAACCAAACGAGAAACATGCTGGACCTGCGAAGGAAGTGGCATACGCCCGGGACACAAGAACAAAGTATGCTCCTATTGCCATGGTTCTGGCCAGGTGACCAGGTCCCAAGGTTTTTTCAGCATCCGCACCCCCTGCCCTGAATGCCAGGGGCAGGGTGAAATTATAACCGATCCCTGCAACGAATGTCATGGCTCGGGTCTTATTGCCAAAAAGAAAAAAGTTTCGCTTAAAATTCCGGCAGGGGTGGATACCGGGGCAAGAATGCGCTTGCGTGGCGAAGGTGAAGGCGGAAGAAAAGGTGGCGCAAACGGTGATCTTTATGTGATTATTCACGTTGAAGAGCACAATTTTTTCCAGCGAGATGGCGACCTTATATACTGTGAATTGCCTCTATCCATGACTCAGGCGTCCTTGGGATGTTCACTAGAAGTTCCTACTATTAGCGGCAAGAAAACACTTAAAATTCCCAAAGGGACTCAGCCAGGGCAAACCTTTCGTCTCCATGGGGAAGGAGTTCCCAGTCTACGGGGTCATGGTAAAGGCGACATGGTGGTCGAAATCAAAGTAGTTATCCCCAAAAAACTGAGCAAACGACAGGAAGAACTGCTACAGGAATTTGCCGACCTGGAATCAGGGGAAGAGGAACACCACAGTGAAGGTTTTTTTAAAAAACTTTTTTCGGGCAACCTGGGCAGCTAAACATTTCTGAAGCGAGCAGCAATGACGAAAGTAAAAGAATTCAGCCACTTTGACCAGGCGGGCAAGGCGAGAATGGTTGATGTCAGCACTAAAGAGGACACAGTCCGAAATGCAGTCGCAGGTGGTGTAATCCATATGTCCCCTGAATGCTTTCAGATGATCACCAGCGCTTCCATTGCCAAGGGAGACGTTTTAGGTGTGGCCAGACTGGCCGGTATCATGGCAGCAAAAAAAGTCGATGAGCTTATCCCGCTCACTCACCCCCTGCCAATTACCAAGGCAGATATTGACTTCATTCCCAAGGCGGAAGAGAGTTCTTTTGAGATTACTGCTACGGTGGGGGTGACCGGAAAAACAGGGGTCGAAATGGAAGCATTAACCGCTGTATCCATAGCAGCGTTAACAATATACGACATGTGTAAAGCGGTGGATAAAGGAATGGTAATCGATAATATCAGACTTCTATCCAAATCCGGCGGAAAAAGCGGCATGTATGTCCGGGCCGATCAGGAGTAACAGAGTAATATCCCGTACCACGGATACGACGCTGAATCATTTGGAGACATAAGCGATGACAGACGAACAACTAGCACATTTTAAATTAAAATTGCAACAGATGAGCGATGAACTCCTCTCTGAAGCAAATAGAACGATAACGGAAATGACGGATAGCAGCGGGAACTATCCAGATCCCACCGACAGGGCTACCGCCGAATCAGATCGGAACTTTGAACTCCGTATACGTGACCGTGAACGAAAACTGCTCGCAAAGGTAAAAGAGGCACTTGAACGGATCGAAAATGACGAATACGGCGTGTGTGAAGAATGTGGAGAAGATATCGGCGTTGCACGGTTAGAAGCCCGCCCCGTAACCACTCTTTGCATTCACTGTAAAACAAAGCAGGAAGATTACGAAAAGGCAAAAGCAAGTTAACCTTTTTGTCGTTGATCCAAAAAACCTCTTTCACTGAGTTGTGTCATGCCTGAACTGAGAAAAGATCCAATCCTCGGACGCTGGATAATTATTGCAAAGGAGCGCGGTAAACGGCCGACAGATTTTATGGTTGAACAGAGTGTCAGCAAAGGAGGCTTTTGCCCACTCTGCCCGGGAAATGAAAAGACAACTCCACCCGAGGTGCTTAGCTACGGAGACATTAACCATCAGCCCAACACCCCCGGCTGGACCCTGCGCGTCGTGCCAAACAAGTATCCGGCACTGATCATAGAAGGAGAGTTGAACAAAGAGGGTGAAGGCCTTTATGATAAAATGAACGGCATTGGAGCTCATGAAGTAATCATAGAGTCACCAAGCCACGATGAACCCTTTTCCTCTCTGCCGCAAAACAAAATGCTTGATGTTTTTCTTGCATTCCGTGACCGTATAATTGACCTGGGCAGAGATCCACGCTTTAAATATGTGATGGTATTTAAAAATTTCGGCAAAGCTGCCGGAGCCTCACTCGAGCATTCCCATTCCCAGTTAATTGCACTACCCATCGTTCCGGGCCGAATCGTTTCGGAAATGACCGGCAGTCTTTCCTATTACAAATATAAGGAACGATGTGTTTACTGTGACATTATTCGCCAGGAGATAAAGACTGAGGAAAGAGTTGTCTGTCAAAATGACCATTTTCTTGCCATCACCCCCTATGCCCCCGTCTCTCCCTTTGAAATGTGGATAATGCCAAAAAAACACGCCTCATCTTACATCAGTCAGGATCAATCCTCATTCCAGGCCCTTGCCGCAATATTTTCGGAAAGCATGCGCCGTTTAAATGCATGCATTCCCAACGTCCCATATAATTTTGTTCTGCATGCATCTCCTTTGCGTTCCGAACCTCTTGAATATTACCACTGGCATTTTGAAATCATGCCGAAACTGACGCAGATGGCCGGTTTTGAATGGGGATCTGGTTTTTATATAAACCCGACTCCGCCTGAAGATGCAGCAAAATTCCTCAAAGAAGCGAAAATGTAATTGAACTAAAAAAACAGGTGGCTCATGAAAAAGATATTACTTGTTGACGATGAAGAAAGTATCCATCTTCTTTACCGTGAGGAACTGGAAGAAGAAGGATATGAAGTCCACTCAGCTCTTTCCGGTGAAGAGGCATTGGAAAAACTTAATATCATAGCCCCCGATCTGGTCATTCTCGATATTAACATGCCCGGCATGAACGGAATTGACGTATTGCGCCGCATGAAGGAAATCAATCAATCACTGCCGGTCATTCTCAGTTCCGCCTATCAGGAATTCAAGCAAGATCTGGCTTCATGGGCCTCCGATGATTATATCGTCAAATCTTCCAATCTGGATGATTTGAAAAACTCCGTCCGTAAAATACTGTCCTGAACCGTCGATGGCAGTTTTCTCCAATGAAGGACATCCAGAACCAGCGTGACAACCGGCGTATTAATATAAAAAAAGTCGGTGTAAAGGATATCAGCTATCCTATTTCAGTTCTGGACAGGGAGAACAGAATCCAGAGAACTGTGGCAAAGGTCAATATGTACGTCAACCTTCCCCACCAGTTCAAGGGAACCCATATGAGCCGTTTTATTGAGATTCTCAATCAATTTCACGGAGATATCAATTTATGCAGCTTTCGACGCATATTGGATGAAACCAAAAGTAAACTGCAAGCCGAAGCTGCTCACCTGGAAATTGAATTCCCTTTCTTCCTTAAAAAAAAATCGCCCACTTCTCATACGAATCATCTGTCAGAGTATCTCTGCAAATTACATGGTTCGCTCAATCAGAATGAAGATCTGACTCTGGAAATTGCCGTACCTATCTCTCCACCGGCTCCGCTCCAGACGGAATGTGGCTTGCCAGAGTCTCTCGGCCACTGGGGAGTTGCGAAGATATGCGTCCGTTTCAGGCATTTTATCTGGATGGAAGAGCTGATCGAAATGGTCGAAGCTATAACCAGTCATGATCTACGCTGGGCGGCGGTAAAAGACAGAATTCCGGAGAACTCGCTGACTGTTGAAAAATTTGCCAAGGATCTGGCCGATAAACTTTCCGGCCATCCCAACATCAGCTGGTGCTCGATAACCGTTGAGAATCTTTCCCAAGGCTTCAGTACTTTCGCGACCATTGAATGGCCGGAAAAAGATCTAAACATCAATCGTAACAACATACATTAATAAATCTACCTATGAATAACGAATTTTTACTTGAAATTGGCACAGAAGAAATTCCAGCAGGATATATTGAACCAGCTCTGCATTACATGAAATCAAACATGGACAGAAAACTGCAGGAATTATCCCTCTCCTACGACAGAATCATCACCGCTGCGACGCCGCGACGCCTGACCCTCTGTATCCAAGGGCTCAGCAGTTGCCAGCCGGATCGCAAAGAAGAAGTTATGGGCCCACCGAAAAAAGCCGCATTTGACAGTGAAAACAACCCAACTAAAGCGGCAATCGGATTTGTAAAATCACGCGGAGCATCTCTTGAGGATATCCAAATAGCAAACACGCCGAAAGGTGAGTATCTGATGATCATCCAGGAACACAAAGGAGAGAAAACCCCTCAAATTCTTGCTCAAGTTCTGCCCGACTTTATTCTCTCCATCCCTTTTCCGAAATCAATGCGCTGGGGTTCGTACAGAACCAGTTTCGCCCGTCCCATTCAATGGCTTCTCGCTCTATTTGCTGGCGAAATCGTCAACTTTTCCATTAACGATCTCAAAGCAGGCGATATGACCCGTGGCCATCGGTTCATGGCACCCCACCAGACCGCCGTCAAAGACTTTTCTGATTACCTTGATGTATTACACAAACAGTATGTTATAGCCGATGTTGATGAACGTTTCTCTATGGTTGATAAAGAGGTTACCCAGGCGGCGATTGCTGCCGGAGGTCAGATCGTTGCTGATCCTGAACTCCTCAACACCGTTACTAACCTTCTGGAATTTCCTGTTGCCGTCAAAGGTTCTTTTGATGAAAAATTTCTTGCTCTTCCCCCTGAAGTTCTTATTACCTCCATGCGAGTTCATCAGAAATATTTCACTATTTCTGATGCTAAAGGTAACCTGCGGGCCAATTTCGTTGCAGTAAACAATACTGCCATTGAAGATACAAATATGGCCGCTTCAGGACATGAGAGAGTATTACGTGCCCGCCTCGAGGATGCACTTTTTTTCTTTAAAGAAGACAAACAGCGGAAACTCGACGAGGCCCTTCAGGATCTGTCCGGAGTTGTTTTCCAGGCCCAACTGGGCACCATGCTGGAAAAAACACAACGCCTGGAAAAACTTACTGCTTTCCTCTGCCAGAAAATTGCACCGGAGATGCTCTCCTCAGCGGTACGTGCCGCTCACCTGGCCAAGGCTGATCTTGTTACGAATATGGTTGGAGAATTTCCCACCCTGCAGGGTATCATGGGAAAACATTATGCAATAAATGATGGTGAAAATTCTGAAGTCGCAGTTGCGATACAGGAACACTATATGCCTGTTCGGGCCGGAAGTGATCTTCCCCAATCGTTACCTGGAGCCATAGTCAGCATCGCCGACCGGCTCGACACTATTGCAGGATGCTTTGGTATCGGGAAAGTACCGACAGGAACGACAGACCCTTACGGATTACGGCGACATGCGCTGGCATTGCTTCACATAATCAGTGGCCGTGCTATTTCACTTTCATTACGGGAATCCATCAATGTAGCTATCAGTCTGTACGGAGAGAAACTGACAGAAGACCCTAAAAAAACTGCTGATGCCGCTCTCGACTTCCTCAAGGGACGCTACCAGAATGACCTCATTACAAAAGGATGCGCCCAGGAAGCGGTAGATGCTGTGTTGTCAATTTCTTTTGACGATATTGTCGACTGCCGCAAACGCATTGATGCCCTCGTCAATATCAGCACACGAGAAACATTTACTCTGCTGGCAGGTGCCTTTAAACGGGTTATCAATATTATAAAAGAGCACAGTAACAGCGATATTGTACCGCATCTCCTGCGTGAAGCAGCAGAAAAAAACCTTTATGATATCTATGTCAAAGTACAGGAGCAGGTCGAACCGCTGGTTAACGTAAAAAATTATGAACTAGCCATGGAAAGAATTCTGGAAATGAAAGAACCTGTCGACGCCTTTTTTGACAGTGTCATGGTGATGAGCGACGATATGGATCTCAGGCAAAATAGACTGTCACTCCTTTTGGCTATTGCCCGGCTTTTCCTCTGTATCGGCGATTTTTCAAAAATGTATACTATAACGGGGAATGAATGATACCAGGATACTCAGAGAGGAGTATAAATTTTCCCGAGTTCATCCAAGGCATTTTCATAAAAAAGAGGGAGATAGGATGAAATATCACGGATACCAGCAGCAAGCCGTATTGCTTCATCCCATTCCCCTCTTTCATAAGCGATCGTCATTTTAAGAATGTAAGCATAAGGAGTGGAAATATCGCCGGTTAACGTGGCAGTGATATCCTGGGAGAGATTGAGTTGGGCGAGAATCTCTTCCATAGGTTGATCGAGCAGCACATCCAGCAGCGAAAACATCCCGACGGTATAACAGCCCAGGGCAAATTTTCTTCCTTTACCCAGCTTTTCGCCGATCTGCTCGCAGAATCTTGCCCGCATAAAGGCGCTACGCAAAATTTCCTGCGGTTTATCATCAGCAACATAGGATAACATTATCAAACTAAGCCATTTCCGCAACGTATCTTCGCCAAGAAGAGCCAGGGCACTCTGTGTTGAAGTCACATCCTGCCGACGGTGCATTGCAGCTGAGTTGACATACCGGAGCAGCTTATAGGAAAGAGATACATCATGTGAAATCAATTTGGCAATTTTCTGGAAATTGTAATTCTCATCCTGAAGAACACTGATAATTTTCAGGTATTGTATCTTTGATCCAGGAATATCCCTTCCCTGGACAATTTTTGGTTTACTGAAATAGTACCCCTGAAATAAGGAAAATCCCATTTTTTTCAGAATTTCATATTCTTCTATTGTTTCCACCTTTTCCGCCAGCAGCTTGATTTTGTAATTCCCGACCTTTTTTAGATCACGCCGCAACTGTTCCAGCGTCATCGCGCGGACATCATATTTGATAATGCGTGCCAGCTCGATTAATGGCCGAAATTCCTCAGAAAAGAAAAAATCATCCAAAGCAAGGGTATACTGTCTCCTCACCAGGTTCTTGCAGGCAGCCAGAACTCGTGGCGTAACTTTCACAGTTTCAAGGACTTCGGCGACGGTAATGCTCGGTGGAAAAACTGAAGGATATTCATGAACCAGCATCTCGCCGCTGAAATTGATAAACGCCTTTTTACCTCCTGTAATTTTATTTATACCAATGGAAAAGGTGTTCGTGATAACCTTGGAGGTTGCCTGGTCGCCATCGAGCGATTGATCGAAGAAATTATCAAGTCCTGATCGGAAAAGCAGTTCATAACCAAAAACCTGGCCATTACGTCGGAAAATAGGCTGCCTGGCAACAAAAATTTTACTGCTTGCATCACTTTCCTGCTCAAAGGAAGGTTTCTCTTTTTTGGCAATATCGCGCATCAGTTGATTATATGGTACCACCTGTTTGAGCGTCAAGAAATTCAAATTCGTAACGCATGTTTCTCCAGGCAGCAAAGAAGCAGTCTGCAAAAATATTGCTCAATTTCTTTTATCTCTATGAATTCTCTTGTTATAGAGTAAATTTATAAATATTTTTCGTGGAATCATCACGCAACCAACCCCAGATATTGAGGCAATAAACATGATTATAGGAGTGCCCAAAGAAATCAAAGATAGGGAGTTTAGAGTCGGAATTGTCCCAGCCGGTGTTAAATCTCTCAGGGCTGCCGGTCATCGTGTCGTAATAGAAACAGGTGCCGGGGGTGGCAGTGATATAGCTGATAGTGAATTCGGTCATGCAGGAGCAGAAATAGTTTCGTCAGCAGCAGAAGTCTACCAGCAGGCGGAATTGATCATAAAGGTAAAGGAACCTCTTCCGCAGGAATATTGCTTTTTTCGTCAAGGTATGATGCTTTATACCTATTTACACCTTGCACCTCTGCCTGATTTAACGGAACAATTAATGAAAAGTGGTGTAACTGCAATCGGTTATGAAACTGTACGTTTGGGAAACGGCTACCTTCCCCTGCTGGCACCGATGAGCGAGGTTGCCGGCAGAATGTCAGTCCAGGTCGGAGCGCATTTTCTTGAAAAAGAAGAAGGAGGAAGGGGAATCCTCCTCGGCGGAGTTCCCGGTGTTGAGCATGGACGTGTTACAATCATTGGCGGGGGGACTGTCGGTATCTATGCAGCCCGAGTTGCCACTGCCTTAGGGGCTACCGTCACTGTGCTCGATACAAATTTGCATCGTCTGGCCTACCTGGACGATATTTTCGCTGGACGTATCAATACCCTCATGTCAAATATACACAATTTAGAGGAAGAACTTGCCCTGTGTGATTTACTGATAGGGGCAGTCCTTATTCCCGGAAGAAGCACTCCGAAACTCGTTACCCGGAAGATGCTCTCACTGATGAAGAAAGGTGCTGTTATTGTAGATGTGGCGATAGACCAAGGGGGCTGTATCGAAACTTCACGACCAACAACTCATTCGAATCCAATTTTCATCGAAGAAAACATTATTCATTATTGTGTAACCAATATGCCAGGAGCTGTTCCCAGAACGTCAACCTTCGCACTCACTAATGCGACACTACCATTTGCCCTGGAAATAGCGACAAAAGGATTGTTAAAAGCGGCAGTCGACAATAAAGCTCTGGAACACGGAATTAATGTTCATGCGGGGAAAATCTGCAACCCTGATGTTGCCGCCTCCCAGGGAAGGCAATGGGAACCATTCCTCAACGGCTGACCCATTTGACAAGCTGCCAGCCACGCCATATTAGCGAGGCTTTCTGCCCTTCATTTTCATAATTTTTAGATATTATTTTCAGCAAACCGCGTTTATGTTTTTTTGCCTCTTTTTAATCATTTGAAATATACTCACATTTTTTCAGCTTGACCGCATAAGTTATTAATAATAATGTTTTCCAAATTGAAGACTCAACCTTCATTAAATCTTTCGCATAAATAGACGGTTCTCAACTAATTTAAACAAGAGGTAAATCAGGTGTCCGACAACACGAATATTCACGAAGGTTACATAAAAAAAGAAACAATGTGGCTTATTGTATTGGTCGCGCTTGCTTTCGGCTTTCTGGCAGGAATTGTCTTCAGTATATATAAAGCTTCCCCGTCTGTACCTGTTCAACAACAAGCCGCGCAGCAAACAACGGACTCTTCTTCCTTGGATCCTGAAACCACACGGGTTATTCTGGCTCTCGAAAAGGAAGTGGCTGCCAACCCAAACAATACTGAGGCTTGGATACATTTAGGAAATCATTATTTTGATACAGAAAACTTTCCCAAGGCAATCGAGGCATATAAAAAATCACTCGCCCTGGACCCGAATAACGCTGATGTCTTGACTGACCTAGGAGTAATGTACCGTCGCAACGGTAACGCTCATGAGGCAATTGCCTCTTTTGACAAAGCAATCAGTATCAGCCCTGACCATGCTACTGCAAGGTTTAACCGTGGTATTGTTCAGCTTTATGATCTGCAGGATAAGGAAGGAGCGATTAAAACATGGGAGGAACTCGTCAAAATTCACCCGGACGCCAAAGCGCCAAGTGGAGAGCCTATTTCTGAAATTATCAAAAAATTAAAGGCAAAAAAATAATCATTATGCATATTCCTCCCGAATCAGGTTAACTGATTCGGGAGATAACATCTTAATTTTGAAAGAAATGCTGATATTATTTCCAAGGTTTTTGGAGAGAAACAACACAAAATCTTATCAAGAGAGCGAGGCGGGAAGGGTATTAGTTCTGGTGATATCTTACGGAATTGTTGAGAAGTATAGTGGCGATTTTCGTACAATCTGAACCGCAAGAGGAGTGAACGATATTCACTGTTTACTACTAATGGCTCCTGAAAAGAAGCATCTGAACGATTCAAGAGTTATTCGCTGACAAGCAGTTGATCAGTAATACAGAAGAGTAATTGATCATCAAACTTACTTCCCCAAGGTAATCAACTTGCCGGCTTTATCCTGCCATGCCAGGGAAAGTGAGGTCTGCTGCCCCTTATTTCTTTGTAATATTGCAGCAACACTATTATAGGCAAGCTCCGGACTGTTGTTAACCTCGCTAATGTGGGCAAGGACAATATGCTGCAGTTCCACATGCAGCAGATCTGCCACGAACCGGGCTGTGTCATCATTTGCCAGATGTCCCTGATTGGACCGAACTCGTTGCTGCAGATGAAGTGGATAAGGGCCACTTTTCAGCAACTCAAGATCATGATTGCATTCCAATATCAGGGCGTTGCAGCAAGCCAGCCGATGCCGGATCAAATTTGATACTTTACCGGTGTCTGTACAATAGCCTAAGGATACAGGACCGCTTTCAATAACAAAACCTACGGGATCCATACAGTCATGTGAAATGGAAAAAGGGTGAATGCGAAAATGCTGCAGGGAAAAACTCGATCCCGTCTGAAACTCGCAAATCCTTGAAACGCGCTTAAACATCTTTCCTGCGGCATCAATTGTCCCTTTATTTGCATAAACAGGCAGATTATATTTTCTCGCTAATACCGCCACACCTTTTACGTGATCACTATGCGCATGGGTTACCAGAATAGCATTGAGCGATGGTCCGTGAGCACCTATGGAGGCAAGCCTTCTCTCTATTTCAACGCCGGAAAAGCCACTGTCAATAAGAAATGCCGTGCCGTTTGCCGAAACATACGTCGCATTTCCCTTACTGCCGCTGCCAAGCACACAAAACTGCATCGATGTTTCTAGCCCATATTTATGTCGTCAGAATAACAGAACTGCTTTGCCGGAAGAGATTCAAATTCCCGAATGTCCGAATCCCCCTTCGCCTCTTTCTGTACTCTCTAACTTTGCAACGACTTGCACCTGTGCCTTGCACACAGGTGCAAGGATAAGCTGAGCGATTCGATCTCCCCTGTTGATAGTGAAAGATTTCCTGCCCAGATTAATCAACCCAATTTTTACCTCGCCGCGATAGTCTGCATCAATGGTACCAGGACTGTTGACTACGGTTATACCATGCTTGATGGCTAAACCGCTGCGTGGCCGGACCTGTAATTCGAAACCGGGAGGAATGGCCACAGAAAAGCCGGTTGGTACCAAACAAATATCGCCCGGAGCGAGTTGAAGAGGTTCAGCCGCCGCGCAGGCAACATCCATACCAGCTGCAAGGAATGAATGGTACTCAGGCTGCGGGAGATCGGCGCTTTGTTGAGGATTCAGCCAGCGCAATAAAAGAGGAATTTCTTTTTGCATAAGCATAACCTTAAAAGCTGTTCAACTGGCCCAACATGTGCCAATTTCTCGCTTACTGCTCAGCAACAGGTATTGTTAATGAAAAGTTGTCCAGGAAATATCTCGATCAGATACGGGGCCAAGCACTGCTGTAGTCATTTCTTTGCTAAAAATGCGCTGAGCAAGTTCACAGAGATCCGATGAGGTTACCGCAGTCAGTCCTTCGACTACTTCGTCAAATTCGACATTCCGGCCAAAATACAGCTCATTTCTGGCTATTCTTGTCATCCGCATCTCCAGGTTGTCTGCCGCAAGAAAAAGGCCTGTTCTCGCATATTCTTTAGCGTTGGCCAACTCTTTATCAGATACAGGCTCTGCGGTAAATCTCTCAAGCTCATTACGGATAACGGCTATAGATTTATTCAGATTTTCCGGATTAACGCCGATGTACATTCCCACGTATCCACTGTCAACATATGCATCGAGATAGGAATGTACGGAGTATGCCAGCCCCCGCTTCTCCCTAATTTCCTGAAAAAGTCGGGAACTCATGTTTCCGCCAAGCAGAATATTGAGCAGCATAAGAGAATATCGTTCATCGGCAACAACAGACATTCCATAAGTACCCATGGTTACATGAACCTGTTCCAACTGCTTTGTGAATATCCTGCGAACAGCCTGCTGTTCCTGTGGTTCCTTACGTTTACGATTGGAAAATTCCTGACTGGCGAGAGATGAAAAATTTTCGGCAATCAAATCACAAAACACTTCATGCTGTACGTTCCCTGCGGCAGCAAAAACAATCCGGTCAGGTGTATAAAATGTCTTAATGTGATCCAGAAGCTTCACACGATCCATGCGGGATATGACTTCCGTTGGACCCAGAATTGTATTTCCCAAGGGGTGCCGCCCCCAAAGCAGACCTTCAAAAAGTTCATGGACATGCTCCTCAGGCGTATCCTCTACCATGCTTATTTCCTGTAAGATAACATGCCGTTCTCGTTCAATTTCCTCTTCGTCAAAAACCGAATGTAAAAAAATATCGGAAAGCAGCTCAACAAAACGTGGTAACTGACTATCGAGAACCATACCGTAATAGCAGGTAGCATCCTTACTGGTAAAGGCGTTGGACATTCCGCCGAGGACATCAAGCTCCATTGCAATCTGGCTTGCTGAACGTCCCTGCGTTCCTTTAAAAAGCATATGCTCAACAAAATGAGAGCATCCACTTGTCAAGTCGTGTTCATCGCGAGCACCAACGTCAACCCAAATACCAACGCAGGCCGTACGGGCATGAGGGATATACTCGCTGACCACCCTGACTCCGTTGGGAAAAACCGTTTTTCTATGCATAGGACTCAACGACTTCAGCCCTCTAACTCGGCCATGGCAGCCTTGCGGCTGAGCCGAATTTTACCACGCTGATCTACATTGAGAACCTTTACCATGACCATATCACCTTCCTGCAGGACATCCGAGACTTTTTCTACTCTTTTGTCCTCAAGTTCAGATATGTGCACCAGGCCATCTGTTCCCGGGAGGATCTCGACAAAAGCGCCAAAATCGACAATCTTCTGCACTTTTCCTTTGTAAATTTTTCCGATTTCCACTTCAGCAGTTATTTCGTGAATCCTGTCATACACCTTTTGACCCACTATACCATCCGGCGCGAAAATCATGACTTTACCGGAATCTTCTACATCGATTTTTACACCGTATTCCGCGGTAATTGCTTTGATGACTTTGCCTCCGGGGCCAATAAGATCCCGTATTTTTTCCGGATTGATTTCCATAGAGAAAATTTTCGGGGCATGTTCCGGTAATTTTTCGCGGGGTTCCTGGATTGCTTCCGCCATTTTTTCAAGAATATGCAGGCGGCCAATTCTTGCCTGTTCCAAGGCCTTGGTCATGATTTCTTGTGATATCCCTTCAATCTTGATATCCATCTGCAATGCAGTGATACCATCGGCAGTTCCGCAGACCTTGAAATCCATATCACCAAGATGATCTTCGTCACCTAAAATATCAGATAAAATTGCGATATCATCTTCATCCTTAATGAGACCCATCGCTACACCGGAGACAGATTTCGTTACAGGCACTCCGGCATCCATCAAAGAAAGACACCCTCCGCAAACTGTAGCCATGGATGAAGAGCCATTCGACTCCAACACATCGGAAACAATTCGAATAGTGTAGGGGAATTTACCTACATCCGGCAAAATAGCCTGAATAGCCCGGGTTGCCAGCGCCCCATGCCCAATGTCTCTTCTGCTTGGTCCCCGCATGAAACGGACTTCTCCCACACAGAAGGGAGGGAAATTATAATGCAGCATGAAAGGCAGATTTTCCATCCCATCGAGTGTTTCAACCCGTTGTTCGTCCTCTCCGCTACCTAATGTAGTGGTCACAAGAGCCTGAGTTTCTCCCCGGGTAAACAATGCGGAGCCATGCGCTCGGGGTAAAACCGAAATTTCGCAGCTAATAGGTCTGATATCGGTCAAGGCTCTCCCATCGATACGTTTGCCTTCTTTGACAATCATATCGCGCATCATGACTTTTTTGAGCCCATAGAGTAATTCTTTTGCCTCAGCATGTTTCGCGAAACCCTCATCTTTTTCGAGTTCCGAAAGCACTTCTTTTTCCAGATTTTCGTACAGATCTGCGCGTAGCATTTTTTCAGAAGTTGTAACAACCTGTTGCATTCCCGTATAAGCTAACAGCTTTACTCTTTTCTGCAAATCCTCGTCAATTTCGACAACCGAGACCTGCATTTTTTCACGACCTACTTCCTGCTGGAGCACTTCCTGAATATCAAGAAGAGGCTGCATAGCCTGATGTCCGAAATAAATACCTCCTAAAACTTCTTCTTCTGAAAGATTATCTGCCCCCCCTTCCACCATGACAACCGCATTACGGCTGCCAGCGACGATTAAATCCATCCGGGATTTCAACAGCTGTTCCTTTGAGGGGTTAATTACATACTCACCGTCTATGTAGCCTACTCTTACCCCGGCAATGGGGCCGAGGAAGGGAATATTCGACACTGCAAGGGCTGCGGAAGCGCCGATCATTGACATTATATCCGGGTCATTCTGTTTATCTGCCGATAGCACTGTGGCTATTATTTGCGTTTCATTCGTATATCCCTCGGCAAATAACGGACGCAAGGGCCTGTCAATAAAACGGCTCGTCAATGTTTCTTTTTCAGACGGTCGGCCAATTTCCCTGCGGAAATAACTCCCGGGAATTTTTCCAACCGCATAGAATCGTTCCTGGTATTCAACAGTAAGCGGGAAAAAATCAACATCAGGCTTAGACTCTTTAGCCGCAGTCGCCGTAACAAGAACGACACTGTCTCCATAAGCAACAACCACAGAACCATTGGCCTGTTTTGCAACTTTCCCCGTTTCTATTGATAAAATCCGTCCACCAATTTCTACTTCAACCTTTTTATACATTTCATCACCTTACGGATTACGAACTACGACTGAACCATAAACAACGCTTTTGTCTGACAACCGTTCCACTCATCCGGAATAATCGAAGACGACCTGCTTGCTTCAGATACCGGAGACGAAATGCGGCTGGCGATTTTATCACTCAGTCCTAATTCGTAATCCTATTCAAATAATAAAAGTCCAGGATTCATTTGAATCCTGGACCATTAACACGATTTAGCCCTATACTGACACGAATAGGGAAGAGATTAACACGAGAAATTTCTGCAACGGGCAACAGCTCAACTTAGTATATGTCGGTTCATCTGTTGCTGCATCATTTTTGCCCCTAATAGAGAAAAACATTCTCGATGGCATGGCGGCTTATTTACGGATGCCGAGTTCCTTGATAACAGTTCTGTATCTATCTACACTTTTGCCTTTCAGATAATTCAACAATCTTCTTCTCTGACCAACAAGCTTTAACAGACCTCGTCGTGAATGATGATCTTTTTTGTGAGTCTGAAAATGTTCGGTAAGATAGGTGATCCGGGCACTTAACAGTGCGACCTGGACCTCGGGTGAACCGGTATCATTTTGATGAGTTGCAAATTTTTCTATAATTTCTTGTTTTTTGGCAGGTTCCAACGACACGATTATATCCTCCTATAAAATAACAAAGAGATTTATCCCATTTTAAATTTTATTCGCTATTACAATGTTCCTTGATCATATCCTCTATTGGACGTAAATTTTGCAGCACGAGCGGCAATGCCTCGGTCCTTTCCTGCATAAGTTTTTCCCCCGACAAAGCTTCCTCTACTGAAAATTTCCCGCTTCGCATCCTTCTGAGTTCAGTCAGATGTGCTCCAACTCCCAACTGAGCACCGATATCAGCAGCAAGAGTACGTATATACGTTCCTTTACCGCAGACAACGCGAATACGCAACAGATCGTTTTGCCAATCAATCCTTTCAAGTTCCCTGATAAAAACAAGCCTTGGTTCTTTTTCAATCACTATACCTTTTCTGGCATAATGATATAAGGGTTTTCCTTTGTGCTTCAAGGCGGAAAACTGCGGCGGCGTTTGGAGGTATTGGCCGATAAATGTTTGCAGACAATTATCAATTTTTCCCCCCGTCAATCCCGATATTGTCTGTTGACGAATAACAACACCTGTTAAATCCTGACTGTCTGTTTCCACACCAAGTTTCAGGGTAGCAAGATATTCTTTTTCACCATCCATTAATTCGGATATATTTCTGGTCGCAGCCCGCCCTACACAAACTACAAGTAAACCTGACGCAAATGGGTCAAGAGTACCAGCATGACCGATTTTTTTTATCTGCACAATTCTCTTCATCAGCTGAACTATCCTGAAAGATGTGGGGCCGGCAGGCTTATCAATCAGAATTATTCCAGGTTGCACCTTTAGCATTTAATTACTTGAAGCATTTAACAGGAGTTTTAATTCGGGCAACAAGACTTTACGCACGTCATCTATTGTTTTCCCCTGCAATTTAAACCCTGCCGCATTTCGATGTCCGCCACCGCCGAATTTTCCCGCTACACTCGTTACATCATAATTCCCTTTAGAGCGCAGGCTAACACCGACGAAATCTTTGGACTCCTTTATGAATGCTGCAATTTTTACCGTCGCCAGTGACCGGGGATAATTGATGAATAACTCTGTATCCACTGGAGTTGTCCCTGTTTTGTCGAACTGGTCCTTGTTGACTGTTATGACGGCTAGCTGCTCATCTTCGTATAGTTTTAATGTTGCCAGTACTTCCTGAAGGAGATGCAGACGGTTTTTGGTAAAGTTATCAAAAATTTTCCCCGATATCTCAGCGGGATTTACCCCTCTTGTTAATAATTCTCCCGCGATATGTAACGTTCTCGGAGAAGTCGACGCATATTTGAACGAACCCGTGTCGGCAACAATAGCAGAGTATAGGCAGTAGGCTGTTGCATAATCGATCTTCACACCGAGTTCTAGCGCCAGCTCGTATACCATTTCGCCAGTTGATGATTTCCCGGGATCGACCCAACGGAAATCACCAAATTTTTTGTGCCCTGCGTGATGGTCGACAACTACAAAAGGATGGATATTGAGCAGATTATCTTTAACACGGCCAAGCCTTAATTCATCGCCACAATCCAAAGCCAAACAGCAGTCAAATTGTTCAAGTCCTGGTAAACCAATATTGAGTTTTTCTGCTCCAGGCAAAAATTCCAGGATATGGTTGGCTGGCTCCTCACTATACAGATAGACTTTTTTCCCCATGCTACAGAGTATGTTCCCCATGGCCAACAGGGATCCCATTGCATCCACATCCGGGAATACGTGGGTCGCAATGAGTACGTTTTTCGCCTGCTGGATAACGGGAATTATATCAGCGAGAGCCTGATTCATTTTCTGTGGCTATCTCCTGGAAGATTTTCTGCATCTTCTTCTCATACTCTATCGAGTTATCGTAATAAAATAGCAAATCAGGCACATAACGCATTTGCAGCTCTTTAGCAAGATAACTACGCATAAACCCTTTGGCTCTGTTTAAACCATCAGCTATTTTTTCTCGAGATTCATTGCCGGCAACATAGTAAATTTTAGCACAACTTAAATCTTTACTCACATCGACATGCACGATTGTTATATTCCTCAGAGCCGGGTCCTTAATTTTGTAAAGAAGCAAGGCCGATAATTCATTTCGTATTGCCTCCGCCACGCGAATTGGACGTCTTTTCGGTTGGACGCCAAGTCCCTCCGGCAGTTTAAATCGTGATTTATCCCTTGCAGCTACCATCATGCGCCTCCAGCGGATTACAGCTCAGCCTCGGTTTTCTCCATGATAAAGCCTTCAATTTGGTCGCCAATCTTGATGTCATTGTAATTCTCTATCCCAATACCACACTCATAGCCTGCCTGAACTTCTTTGACATCATCTTTAAAGCGTTTCAATGACGAAATTCTCCCAGTATAAACGACAACCCCATCACGTAAAAGGCGGACATGTGTATTCCGTTCAATCTTGCCATCCGTCACATAACATCCGGCTATAGTCCCCACTTTCGGGACATTAAATGTATCCCTAACATCAGCTTTACCCGTAACCTTTTCTTCAAATTTAGGTTCGAGCAAGCCGACCATTGCCTTTCTAATATCATCCAACGCATGGTAGATTACATCATAGAAGCGTAAATCAACATTTTCAGCTTTCGCAAGATCGGAAACCTTACTGCTTGGCCGCACATTGAAGCCGATGATTAATGCATCTGATGCCGCAGCGAGAAGAACGTCAGATTCGATGATTGTTCCGGTTCCGGAATGAAGAATTTTCACCTTGATAGCATCTGTACTAAGTTCCTGAATAGCTTTGCCAAACGCTTCCAGTGTTCCCTGGACATCAGCACGCAGAACGACGCGTAATTCCTTGACCTCGCCCTCTTGTAATTTTTCAAAGAGGTTTTCAAGTGAAATTTTTGTATTGCTTGCAAGCTCAGTCTCCCGGCTTTTAAGTTGCCTGTCGTTGCTGACACTTCTTGCCATTTTCTCATCAGGGACAACAACAAATTCATCACCTGCTTTCGGCACACCGCTTAAGCCCTGTATTTCAACAGGCATCGAAGGACGGGCCTCATCTATTTTTCTTCCCTTGTCATCAGTCAGCGAACGAACTTTACCATGATATATTCCAGCTACGAAATTATCACCAACGCGCAAGGTACCATGCTGGATAAGTACAGTTGCAAGTGGACCACGTCCTTTGTGGAGTTGAGCTTCTATAACCCAGCCCTTCGCTCTTCTATTTGGATCCGCTTTAAGTTCAAGAATTTCAGTTTGCAGAATTATGTTTTCGACAAGCTCTTCTATTCCGATACCTTTTTTAGCTGAGGTCTCACAGTAAATTGTTTCACCCCCCCATTCCTCAGGGACAAGATTAAAGTCTGCCAGTTCTCGTTTAACTCGAGCCGGGTCAGCATCCGGTTTATCAATTTTGTTTATGGCAACAAGTATCGGTACCCCAGCGGCTTGAGCATGATTAATAGCCTCTTTGGTCTGGTCCATGACACCATCATCGGCTGCTACAACAAGCACAACTACATCGGTTACCTGTGCACCGCGTGATCGCATTTCGGTAAATGCAGCGTGTCCAGGAGTATCAAGAAAAACAAGGTCTCCTTTCGCTGATCGTACATAATGAGCACCAATATGCTGTGTTATACCACCCGCTTCACCCGCAGCGACATCCGTATTCCTAATCGCATCCAAAATTGATGTTTTCCCGTGGTCAACATGGCCCATTACCGTTACAACAGGTGGCCGCGGGAGCTCTACGCCACCACTCTCAGACTCTTCAAAATTTATGATTGACTGTTCCTCGGTAACACCCTGCTCAACCTCAAAACCAAAATCGCTTGCAACCAGCATTGCCGTATCTACATCAAGGGCTTGATTAACAGTGGCCATAATACCGAGGCCAATAAGCTTTGCGATAATTTCGTTGGCTTTCACCCCCATTCTATGAGCAAGATCACCAACTGAAATCGTTTCCATTACTTTAATACGTTTTTTTATTGCTTTTGTTTCACTAACTACAGCGCTTATCTCGTCTCTTTTTTTCTTTTTCAGGCTCCCCCCTCTGTGCCCCCTGACAACGCGAACACCCGAAGATATACGAGCACCTACCTGACCAATATCATCCACATCAACATCAATGCCATCCTTTCTTTTGCTTCCTTTTTTGAAACGAGCAGCACCAGCTTCAGGACTAAACTTAACAAAACGTTTCCCTTTTTTTGCTTTTCCTTTTCCTACATCCTCATCACCGGCATCATGATGCTCAATTTCGGGTCGCATAACCACTTTTGCCTTTTTGGGTTTTTCTACTTTTTTTGCCCGCTCTTTAGTTTCATCTGTAGGTAAAGGAATTTCCGTCCGGCCAATTATTTTTGCTAAACCTTTTTTGCGTTTGACAACTGGCTCTTTCGTTTCAGCCTTTTTTAAAGGTTTATCTTCAGCTGCTTTTGCTTCAATCTCATCCTTCTTTATTACTTTATCAATTATTTCCTGTTCAGGAGGAAGCTCAGGTTCTTGTTTAACTGCTTGTTCAACTTCAGGTTTTTGCAATGTAGCAGCTACAGATGGGGTAGCAATAGATATCTTGTCTTCAGCTGTTGGCTCAGTTGCTTCAATTTCCTTTACTAATTCAGTTTCTGATTCAGGCTCGCCAATCGTTTCGGTTACAGATTCAGCCTCCAAAGTAGCTTCTGGCCCAATTTTAGATTCAGCGATAACCGGCTCGCTTATTTTATCTATAATTTCAATCTTTTCATCGGGATGGATTTCTTCAGCTTGAACAGAATCTATTTCGTCAGATAATTCAACAGGTTCTGTTTTTTCAACTTTACTCTGTTTTATAAAAATATCTTCCGGCCCTGTTGCAAACTTTTCTCTGTAATCTTCTTTATGATCAGGAAATACATCTTCTATTTTAAGAGATTTTTTCTCGCTAACTGGTATAGCTTGAATTTTGCTAACCTCTTCTATTTCAGGCGCTTCACCCGCAGAAACATCTCGCTCGGGTTTTTCATCGACTCCTTCGGCAACTGCTTGAGTACGCCTACGAATAATAGTAGTGCGGCCTTTGCTCTCTATTCTTTTTTCTTGTACTTCGACCTTTTTAAAACCCAATCTGGTACGGATTTCTTCAGCCATATCATCTTCAAGAGTGGAGTTATAGGCACGTACATTGTAGCCTAATTCAATGAGTTGAGCCGTAAGAGCCTTGCTTTCAACACCAGCTTCTTTTGCCAACTCGTATACCCTGATTTTTCCCATTATATACTCCCGCTACATCACTTCAGCTCAATTTTCATCAATACTTTTCATAAGTTCGGTAACAAATGATACTTTATCGCGATCAAATTTCAAAATATCGGCTCGTAATGCTCGTGCCAGTTGTTTATCTTTATGCATCAAAAGATGTATACAGTTAGCCTCCATGCAACAGTATACGCCTCTTCCAGCAATGTTGTATCTATGATCAACAACTAATCGTCCATTTGCCACCGTAAGTCTCAACAGGTCGTTTTTATGTTTTTTAACTTTACAGGAAATACACGACCTTATCATTTTTAAAGTACGACTACACATATTAAAAAAATTCTAATTCCCTGCTACGACAGCATTATCATCTTCAACAAGAGAGCTCTCTTTCCCCTCCGTTTGTAATATCTTAGATACTTCATGTTGCAGCATTAAGGCATTTTCTGTTTCAAACCCGATAAGATTAGCAAGTAATTCTACTTCTGCATTGACTAACTTCTGCGGCGTAGTTATACCACCGTCGTATAGAGTTTCGACGAGCCTTTCGTTCATTCCGCGGACCTGCAACAATGCGCGGAATCCTGGATCTGTCATTTTTGCATACCGTTGCTCACTCTTCACATCAATACGCCAATTTAATAACTGTGAGGCAAGTCGCACGTTCTGGCCCTGCCGCCCAATTGCGAGAGATAGTTGGTCATCAGGTACAACAACAAGCAATGTCTTCTTGTCTTCATCAACTACAACCATAGACACTTGAGCAGGGGCAAGCGCGTTGGAAACATATTTAGCAGGATCAGGGCTCCATGGAACTATATCAATTTTTTCACCTTGAAGCTCCTGCACAACATTCTGAACGCGTGAACCCTTCATACCAACACAGGCACCAACAGGATCCACATCAGGTTCGGAGGAGGCAACAGAAATTTTTGCACGGGAACCCGGTTCCCTGCATGCATTTATAATTTTTACGATTCCTTCTGCAATTTCAGGTACTTCCATTTCAAAGAGCTTTACCAGAAATTCGTTACAAGTTCTGCTTAGTATGAGCTGATGATCTCGAGCGTCTTGTTTAACATCCAACAAATAAGCACGAATGCGGTCGCCTTGTCTATAAGACCTGCGAGGCATTTGCTCCTTTTTAGGAAGAAGCGCATCTGTTCTACCGAGGTTGATGATCATATTACCCCGTTCAAAACGTTGCACAATACCGTTTACAATTTCACCTCTGCGGTCGCGGTACATATCAAAAATTACATCACGTTCCGCGTCTTTCATCTTCTGTATAATAACTTGTTTAGCTGATTGAGCAGCGATTCTACCCAAATCAGATACATTTTCCATTTTTGAACCTAACTCATCACCAAGCTCAACATCAGGATCAAGGCGTGATGCTTCAAGGATAGAAACCTCAGTCTGTTCATCAACAACACTTTCTACAACCTTGCGAAATTGAAATAATTCTACTTCACCATTATCTTCATTGAATTTGACCTCGATATCACGCCTTAAGCCGTATCTTTTTTTGGCTGCAGAAAGAACGGCTTCTTCAAGCGCCTCAATGAGGAGTTGCCGATCTATGCCTTTGTCACGGCTGATCTGGTCAATTATTCTTTTTAAGTCTGATAACATCATCATTCTCCACGGATTCGTCACTTTATAAGACGTAAATAATAACGAAAACGTTATATATATTAAAACTGCAAAAGCGGATTAAAAATCAATTTCCAGTTTCGCTTTATTAATCTCAGCCAATTTTAACGACTGCAAGCCATCATCCAACTTCAACACAACAGCCCCATTATCAACATGCTCAATTATCCCAATGACACTTTTATATTGTCCTTGACTGCTATATGTTAACTTTACTTTTTCACCGACATTACGTAAAAAATCTTTTTCATTCTTTAAAGGGCGGTCTAGACCTGGCGAAGAAATTTCAAGAAAATATTTTTGCTGTATTAAATCTTCAACATCAAGAATATGGCTAAGTTCTCGACTAATCGTTGCACAATCATCAACAGAAACACCATTCTTTGAATAAATAATAATACGAAGTACCCATCCAACTGGTTCTTGACGATATTGAATTTCAACCAATTCTAAATTATTCTCAATGAGAATCGGAGCAACCAATCGCTCAACCGCATTAATAATAAAATCTGTTTGTGCAGACATCAAATCAATATCAATCGCCAGTGTATAAACAAAAAAAGCGGGCATTGCCCACTTTAAATCAAGATAGTCCATTAAGAGACCATCACTAAACAAATAGCTCATATATAATTTCCGAGCTCTTACTACAATTGTAAATGCTTTTTTTTCATCAAAGCACTACATGAGATGTCTCACTTAACAATCTCTGTCTTAAGAAAGGCTCAATATGAACAATGTTCCTTATGGAGCGGACAACGGGGTTCGAACCCGCGACACCAAGCTTGGGAAGCTTGTACTCTACCAACTGAGCTATGTCCGCTCTTAAGATAAATACTAAATATACTCAATTTTTAATTCTTGTCAAGCGGTCAGTCTTGAGTCGTTTTTTTACATATCATCCGATTTTAATACCACAGCTCCACATTTAGACAAAAAAAAACAGAGTATACGAAAATATTCGCATACTCTGTTTATTGTTTTTATTAAAATTTGATTAAAAAATATTTTTTACTGCGGCTTCTGCGACAGCTATTATCTGCTTAGGTGCTACACCCATAACAATTATAAGAGCTATCAATGCAACGCTTACTGCCCGTGTCTTAATATCTACCTCAACAACATCTCTATTTTCAGGAGCACTACAAAATGCAACACGTACCACTGAAAGATAGTAATAAATTGCTATAGCGGTATTTAAAGCGGCAAGAATGACGAGAGTCAAATGTCCTTCACGTAAAGCACCTAAAAGAAGCATGAATTTGCCCATAAACCCAACAAAGGGAGGAATACCTGCAAGTGCCATCATGCCAACGAGCAATGTCAATGCGAGCAATGGTGCTCTCTTATACAGTCCACTCATGTCTTCTACACAAACGTTTTCACCTTTCTTTGACACATTACAGATAACAACAAAGCATGCAAGATTCATAAAAACATAACCGGTTATATAATACATTGATGTTGCATATCCGGTTTCTTTAAGTGTCAGTATTCCAAGTAAAACAAAACCAGCATGTGATATACCCGAAAAACCCAACATTCGTTTGATATCTTTCTGGACCAGTGCTGAAAGATTACCATAGAACATTGAGCAAACAGCAAGAATCATAAGCATGTTAATAACAGCTTCTCCACCTGTTGACGCAACTAATGTGGAAATTCTAATTAAAATAGCTACAGCACCTAGTTTAGGAATAGATGCAATAAATGCTGTTGTTGCATTAGATGCACCCTGATATACATCTGGTACCCAGAAATGGAATGGGAAGACTGCAAGTTTATATAAGAAACCTGACATAAAAAGTGCTATGGCAAGCAATGCTGTCGGTGAGGAAACCAGGTCATGCATTTTGGGGACCAATTCATAAACATAGGTTGTCCCTGTCAACCCAAAAATAAAACTGAGGCCATAAAGCATAGTACCAGTAGCGACCACACCAAAGAGAATATACTTTATGGCCGCTTCCATCTGCACGCGTATCCCACCATGATCATCACGCATGGGAACCATTAAATACAATGAGTATGACGAAAGTTCTAATGCAACGAAAAGAGATAACAACTCAACGCTGCTGACCATCATCATAAGTCCCAAAGTACTTAAAATCATGAAAAGATAATATTCTGGGCGTAATCTACTTTCTACTCCTTTAAGATCGCCTGTAAAAAGAAGAACAAAAGTAAAGCCGACAGATATAGCCAGCTTAAAAAGCTGAGAAAACATATCAACTTTATAGGCATCAAAGAATAGAGTACCATTCATCTGGAGCGTTGCAAGGCTCAGTAAGGCAGATGCAACAGCAAGAACCAGTGACGTATATTTCGCCAGACTTGCTTTCCCTTGCCCTAAACATAGACAGAAGAGAACAAGACTCCCAATCAGCATTAATAACTCTGGTGCAAACAACATGTGTAATCCTTATACTTGTTAATTCAACTTGCCTTAATAATTTAACTACGTGGTCAATTAAGCTACTTGTTCACGGAAAACTAACTACGGCAATCCATTCAATGCGAGTTGAGCAGTTTTGGCAACATCTACTTGCTGAATTAAATAATCAACACTTGTATGCAAAACACTCAAAAAAGGCTCAGGTGCAAGTCCAATCCAAAACACGAAACAAAGTAATGGAGCAAGTGTTATAATTTCACGTATATTTAAATCTTGAAGATCAGGTCTACCCGGACCTCTGAAAAGTACATGCTGCATCAAGCGCATCATGTATGCCGCAGCAAGTATAGCACCGGGAATTGCTGCACCAGCAATAATTTTATTAACACTAAACCCACCTGCAAGTACTAGAAACTCACCGACAAAACTGTTTGTTGCAGGAAAAGCCAGTGAGGAAAGGGAAAATATAGTTAAGAAAGATACAAATATTGGTAAATTCTGTGCTATACCTGAATGATCTTTAATTTCTCGGCTATGAGTCCGTTCATACATCATACCTACACAAAGAAAAAGAGCACCTGTTGTTACACCATGGTTAATCATCTGCAGAATTGCACCTTCAAGTCCCTGCCTATTTAAAAAGAAAATACCGAGTGTTACGAAACCCATATGACCGACACTGGAATACGCAATAAGTTTTTTCATATCGGATTGGGCAAGTGCCGTAAAGCCGCCATATAGTATAGCAACTACTGACATCCAAAGGATATACGGGCCCAGGGTTAATGTTGCAAGTGGGGTAATTGGCAGACAAAAACGAAGGAAACCATATGTACCCATTTTAAGAAGAATACTTGCAAGTATAACACTACCTGCTGTCGGTGCTTCAACATGTGCAGCAGGCAACCATGTATGAAAGGGAAACATCGGTACTTTAATCGCAAATGCGAGAAAGAAGGCGAGGAATACCCATATCTGAAATGTGCTGCTATATTCCTGCCCCATCATCATTGGTATACTGAATGTACCAGTTTTGAGGTACAGAGCAATTATTGCAACAAGAAGCATTACCGAACCTGCTAAGGTATACAGGAAGAACTTAATCGACGCGTATATCTTGCGTGGTCCACCCCATATGCCGATAAGCAGGTACATAGGAATCAGCATAGCTTCCCAAAGAATATAGAATAGTACAAAATCAAGTGCCATGAAAACACCAAGCATTGCTGTTTCCATGACAAGTAAACAAATCATAAATTCTTTGATTCGAACCTTTATATAGGTCCACGAACCAAGTACGCACAAAGGCATTATCAGTGTTGTCAACAGTACAAGCAATAAACTAATACCATCTATACCAAGAGTGTAATTAATATTTAGCGAGGGTATCCAGCTCAAATGCTCGCCAAACTGATACTTGGCAGTTGTGGAGTCAAATCGGGAATAGAGCGGTAAGGAAATTACTGCATTGACCGATGTTACGACCATCGCCCATAACCGTTGTACATTTTCTCCCGGAAGAAAAAGAAGAATAAATGCCCCTATCAACGGGATAAACACCAAAGTGCTTAAAAGGGGAAACCCTTCATTCATTATTAGAAAATCCATTCCCACCATCCTCTATTCAATATATTACAGAGAGTTACTGTTCTATGCCTTATACAAAGACGAATACCAGTATTGCTGCAGCAGCTACAGACGCTGCAAAGAATATGTTGTACTGTATATTCCCGGCTTGTACTCTTCTAACAGTACCACCAATTGCTCTTACAGTACGTGCTGTCCCATCAATAACACCATCAATTGCGTTCCAGTCAAACCATGACCAGAAACGTGCTAATGTCATAAGGGAAAACAAACCAACATATCTATAAATTTCACTTACACATGTATCAATAAACTGAATAATTCTAGTATCAACCCACATAAAACCCCGGCCTGCCATTCTATAGAACCAGTCAAGGTCAAGGCTAATAGTACGTGTTGGTTCAATATATTTTTTCAACATAAAGAACATAATTCCTATTCCACCGATAATCTGCATGGTTTCAGAGATATGATAGGCGGTATACGGGTTATAATCGACTGCGAAGGGAAGCATATTATAGAGGTAAGGAGTATAACACCCTATAAAGGCACAGAGAATCGATGCAATAGCCATAGCTACCTGCATATTCCATGGCGGATCTGCAGCTTTA
>QKJV01000147.1 GCA_003249165.1 Desulfobulbaceae bacterium
TTAAGAAACTTTTCCGCGATATCCCACTTGTTTAAAGGACTGATCAAATAAAGTCCGTCAACAAAGGTGGCTAATTCAGCCACCAGTTTTTCAGTAAATTCCATAGCTGCCTTGCGCTGATCCGCTATATCTTCGTAACTCCATAATTTTTTACGGATATCCGCAGGGATGGAAATACCTGGCACTTCATTATGAAGGAAATCAGCATTCCGGGCAGAAATCAATGGGAAAATTCCGGGGAAAATAACTAAATTGAGATGGCTTGTCTGCTCCAGCATTGCTTCAACATGATTTTTGTCAAAAAGAGGCTGAGTCATGACAAAATGAGCCCCCTGAGCAGCTTTACGTTCGAGCCTGGAAATCTGCAGGGTCGGGTTGCCCGGATTAAAACAAAAGGCCGCGCCAATTGAAAAGTGGGTTGGTACTTTAACCGAACGGCCCGCCATATTTAATCCCTGATTATATTGACTGATCATACGGATCAGTCCGAAAGAGTTGATGTCGAAAACACCGCTCACACCAGGCTGATCCGTCAGACTTGCAGAATCACCTGTCACCGCAAGAATTGCCTCAATTCCCAGAATGTGCGCGGCCATGATATGCGCCTGGAGTCCCAGGGCATTCTGGTCCCGACAGGTCTGATGCAAAACAACCTGGACCCCCGCCTCCTCCCTGATCCGATGAGCTACAGCAATGTTTCCCGCCCGCAGAATGGCAAGTGGATTCTCCCCAAGAGTAACAGCATCGACGCCATTTACCGCAAGAGACTGGGCACCGGCAAGAACGTGGTCGATATCAAGATGAGTTGGAGGATCGAGCTCAACCAATACAGGAAGTCTTCCCGGCTGCAGGCTTTCCAGAAAGCCGCCTCGTCCACTTTTTTTCATAACTGCAGGCTCCGTTGGAATTTCCGGAACAGATGCCGGGGTAATAACCATTCGTACTTCCTTTTTATGGCGGAGTTTCAATGTATTACGGAACTCGTGGATATGAGCGGGAGTTGTTCCGCAGCAACCGCCGATGAGACGTACACCCATCTTCAACATCTCTGCGGCCCGCCGCGCCATGTACGCAGGTTGAGCTGGATAAACGGTCCTGTGGCCAATAACTTCAGGCAACCCGGCATTTGGAAAGGCAGAAAGAGGTACCTGCTCCTGAGCCAGCGGCAGAAGATGGCTGATTGCTGTGGACATGGCATCCACTCCCCGACCACAGTTTGTGCCAACGACCATAGCTCCGGCGGCCAAGGCGGCTTTGGCACAGGTCAGGGCATCAACCCCGCGTGCTGTTCTGCCCTGCGATGGATAGACCATTTGCGCAACAATTGGCAACCCGCTACCAACTTTCTTTGCTGTTTCAATGGCAATGAGCATCTCTTCAAGATGGGTAAATGTCTCAAACAGGAGCAAATCAACCCCTCCTTCCACGAGAGCACCTATCTGCTCGGCAAAAACCCCCTTGATATCATCCAGGCTTATTTCGCTGGTTATTAACGGGAATTCAACACCTGTCGGGCCAACGGAACCGGCGACATATACCTCGTGGCCGGCAGCCTTAACTGCCATTCTGGCCCCGGCCAGATTGATTTCGCGAACATGATCCTCCTTGCCTGCCCTTGCAAGTTTGAAACGGTTCGCACCGAAGGTATTTGTCTCAATCAACTGGCTGCCAGCCCGGATGTATTCCTCGTGCACCGAAAAAATCAAATCTGGATTTTTTAAATTGATGAGATCAATATTCTTGCCGAAATCAATCCCTTTTTCATAGAGATAGGTTCCAAAAGCACCATCAGCGAGAATTGTGTATTCTCTGATATAATCAGCAAATTTAGTTTTCATGGGCTGTCCATAATTCGATATTATGATTATTATTAAAAAATAAACTATTCTAACAAAGAAAAAAGCAGGCGTAAACACACGGAGACGGAAACATCCATCTTGTGACAGGCCGCTAACAAAAATTCTTCCTTTTTTCATCTAGGCAAGAGCAATATACTCTTTAAAACACTGGGCAGTAAAAATTTTAAATCGGAGGCGAATATGACTGTCGGAGAATTTTGCTGCAGGGAAGTTGTTGTAGCCGAAAAAAACACCACGATCGTTGAAGCCGCAAAAATTATGCGTCAATATCATGTCGGTGATCTCGTAGTAGTCGATCGCAGTTGCGATAGGACGGTTCCTGTGGGAATTGTTACCGATCGCGACATCGTGGTGGCGATAGTGGCACTTGAAGTAAACCTTGATGACGCATGTGTGGAAGATATTATGAGCGATAGGCTGATAACAACCGGGTTGCATGACGGCATCATGGATACCTTGCGAAAGATGAGGACAAAAGGGGTCCGACGCATCCCTGTTGTCGATGACGAGGGGAATCTCGAAGGAATCCTGGCCGTCGATGATGTTCTTGAACTCCTTGCAGATGAACTGGCACTGCTGGCCAAAACGTCAAGCCGGGGCCAGGAACTTGAAAAAAAACGGAGAGCATAAGGAGGGCATGGTGAAAGAAGCTCTTTTTTATCATCACGGAGAAGGCAGGGAGGTAATCTGTGATCTCTGTAACCATCATTGCCACATCAAAGAAAATGGCCGGGGTATTTGCGGTGTCAGGGAAAACAGAAATGGCACGCTGTACAGTCTGGTATACGGCAGGCTTGTATCTCAAAGTATTGATCCCGTTGAAAAAAAACCGATGTTTCATCTTCTGCCCGGCTCTACGTCATATTCCATAGCCACCGTTGGCTGCAATTTTCGTTGCCTGCACTGTCAGAATTACCAGATTTCCCAGTATCCCCATATGCATGACGGGGCTGTTACCGGTCAAATAGTCTCGGCAGAGGAGGTTGTCCGTGATGCTGAGATGAACGGATGTCAAAGTATCAGTTATACCTATGTGGAACCTACCATATTTTTCGAGTTTGCCTATGACTGTTGTATTCTGGCACGAGACAAAAATATTAAAAATATTTTTGTCAGCAATGGCTACATGACACCTGAAGTTACCCGCAAACTGGCTCCTGTATTGGACGGAATTAATATTGATGTTAAAGCCTTTACGGAAAATTTTTACAAAAAAGTCTGCAAGGCAAGGCTTCAGCCTGTGCTGGATAATGTAGTTCTCATGCGGGAACTGGGGGTATGGGTTGAAGTAACAACTCTGCTTATTCCCGGCTTGAATGATTCCTCCGAGGAACTTGCGAACGTGGCTCGTTTCCTTGCAGGCGTTGATCCATCGATACCTTGGCATGTGACCGCTTTTTACCCCACCTTTCAAATGATGGACAGGGAGCGTACTCCTGCGGTTACTCTGCGCAAGGCAAGGGAAATAGGATTGGAAGCCGGATTACAGTTTGTCTACGAGGGGAATATCCCGGGTGAAGGGGGTGAAAACACTTATTGTCCTGATTGCGGGATGGAACTGATCACCCGATTTGGTTTCAACATCAGAGCCAACAAGATCAGCGAGGGACACTGTCCTGCATGCAAAAAAAAGATAGAGGGGATCTGGCACTAATTTATGCGCCTTTCCTCTCATTCTGTTTCTTGTCTCCTTTTTTCTGTGCCAGGAAGACTATTTCCCCTGCGGTGAAATAGTCTCATGAATGGGAAAGTAAACCGGGCCGTCTGTCCAGCCCTCTTTACTGTTCTGGATCCTTATTCTGAATCATTTATCGCTTTTTCAGGAACGGACAATTTTGCTTCACCCTGGAGGGAAGAAAGAATTCAGAAAGTTGCACCCGGGCCACTGCGAATGTTTAAGTTTTTGGGAACGACAACAACGGTTTTGCCGGTTACTGATCCTGCCGGAGTCTGACAGGATATGGGCAGACTGGGCATGATAGTAAAATATGACTGGTGTGCTTACATAACAATAAAATCAAAGGTTATCTGATGCAGGCTCTCAATGCCTTTTCAGTTGTGGGTTCTTCTGACAGCAACCAACAAGGGCCCCGGACACGCGGCTGCCTTCTAAAAGACCACCAAAATTGACTTCTAGAGCTTCACGTTCGATGCTTTTTGCAGCCAATTCTTCCTACCACCAGGCTCCTGCCAGTTTTATAAAGAGGGCAACAGCAATCCTGACCGGTGGGCCATTCTAGGTGAGCGCCTCCGGCAGCCAATATCAGGATTCCCTGCTCTGCTGTTACTTTTCGGGTAGTGCCCCGGCATGCCACAACCGGCAAAAACGAAAAAATTTAAATAAAAAACATTCGATAAAGGTCAAACAAAACCTGATTTTCATGGTCTGGTGAACGATTTGTGAAAAATTAACCCCAAAAGCCCAAAATCAAATAAAATTATCCTTTATTTTTGGGCACACTTCCATTTGTAAAGGATTTTACGCCCGAATCTGTTATAATCAAAGAGTTTTTCACACCATTCCTGCACCCAAAAAGGTATTTTCCGACCTCCTCACAGTTGTTTGGCCATATTTGACGAAAAAAGGAAAAACAAATGAATCTCAGCCAGATAGAACCCGATAAGGTATTTTACGGATTCCAGATGAAAAAAAATAATATATGGCGGCGTGAATATCTTTATCAAACAATACTTGCGGGAAAAACAGAAAAAATAATCCTGAGGGCTAACGTCTAAACTCGCCATGCTGAAAATTTTTCTGACCCTCTTGGTTTTTCTGGTCGGCATCTATGTTTGCTTCGGGTTTTCGCTCTTTATCAACCAGTCCCGTTTTATTTTTTTCCCGGACCAG
>QKJV01000128.1 GCA_003249165.1 Desulfobulbaceae bacterium
GCCAATCTGGCGATCTTTGCCGAAGCGATCGAGTCTGGCAGATTTGCCGATATAGAGGCATATGTCAAAAGCTTTCAAGATGCGGTAATGGCCATAAAATATTCGGCAATCCCTGTAGTCGTCGCGCCATTCGGTCTAGCCCTTGGAGGTAGCTGCGAAATCGTTCTCCATGCTGACTGTATCATGGCTTCAGCAGAAACCACCATGGGGCTAGTGGAGGTCAGCGTCGGCTTGATTCCTGCCGGCGGCGGGACAAAGGAAGCCGTGTTGCGCGCAATGGAGGTGGCTTCGCTGTACGATACCGAAAGCGTTCCTTTACTGAATAAATCTCTGGCCACGATTATCATGGCAAAAGCTTCCAGCTCTGCCGATGAGCTCTTTGCCATGGGCTATCTCCGCCGCGGCGACAGCGTTATCATGGCTGCCGACAGCCTCATTGCCGAGGCAAAACAGAGGGCTCTTGCCTTGGCCGGTTCGTATAGGCCCCAGCATCCGCAGCAATCTCTTGCGGCTCCCGGACGAACTGCAAGACAGGACCTTCTCGAACGGTTGCGGCAGAGAAGTGATGCAGGCTCCTTGAGTGAATATGACCTGATCATTGCCGGTGAACTCGCGTCGGTAATGACCGGTGGCGATGTCGCAGCAGGGACGAAGATCAGTGAGCAGCATTTACTTGACCTGGAGCGGGAGGCTTTGCTCCGTCTATGCGGCAACAGCAAGACCCTGGAACGTATGCTCCATATGTTGAAGACCGGCAAGAAGCTCAAAAATTAACTTTATTCACAGTGAATCAAGAGAGGAATTACCATGTCAAAAGTCTGTGGCGCTGATTTTCTGATCAGTGAAATCGATTGTCAGACTGTCTTCACACCTGAAGACTTCACTGATGAACATAAACAAATCGCGCATACCACCGAACAATTCGTACGTAATGAAGTTCAACCGTTCAACGAACGGATAGAAGCCAAAGATTTTGACCTGCTACTGACAAAACTCAGAGAATGCGCTGAACTTGGATTGATGATGATCGATGCTCCGGAACAGTTTGGAGGACTGGACCTCGATAAGGTAACGAGCATGGTGGTCACTGAAAAGATGGCCTGGTCCCTGAATTTCGGTCTGACCTATATGTGCCATACGGGGATCGGCATGCTGCCCCTTATATATTACGGCACTAGAGAACAGAAAGAACGTTACCTGTCTCGATTGGTCAACGCCGAGATTATCGGTGCATACAGCCTTACCGAACCTGAATCCGGGTCCGATGCTCTTGGAGCGAGAACATCGGCGACACTTTCGGATGATGGCACGTGTTATATTCTCAACGGTACGAAACAGTTTACTACCAACTCCGGATTTGCCGAGCTGTTTACCGTTTTTGCAAAAGTGGACAAGAAATATTTTACTGCCTTCCTGGTGGAACGCGGCTTTCCCGGTCTATCCTTTGGTCCGGAAGAAAAGAAAATGGGCATGCATGGCTCTTCCACCCGCCAAGTCATCCTCGACGGCGTCAGGGTGCCAAAAGAAAATGTCCTTGGCGAGGTTGGCAAAGGACACAAGATTGCATTCAATGTCCTCAATATCGGCCGATTCAAGCTTGGTGCGCTTTGTGTGGGTCAGGAAAAGTATGCTCTATCTGAAGGTATACGGTATGCCAACGAACGCAGGCAGTTCGGCGTGCCGATCGCAACCTTTGGCGCGATCCGGGAAAAACTTGCAGATATGACTGCCCTGACTTATGCCTCCGAAGCCGTGGTCTATCGTCTCGCGGGAATGATTGACAGCCGGCTTGCTGTTCTTGATAAAAATGCGAACGATTATTATGTCGACTACCAGAAAGGAATTGAGGAGTTTGCCGCAGAATGTGCAATAACAAAGGTTTTCTGTACCGAGGCAGCGGCCAAAGTGATTGACGAGATGCTGCAGGTGCATGGCGGCTACGGCTACATTGGCGAATACCCAATAGAACAGATGTATCGCGACGAGAGGGTACAGCGCATCTATGAAGGGACGAATGAGATCAACAGGTTGTTGATTCCCGGTATTTTCATGCGCAAGCTGACGCCGGAGCAGCTTCACAGTGTTGACTCAGGCGCTACAGAATTTCCTGGTCTTTTTGCACATGAAAAGCAGCTGCTTCGAGGTATGAAGCGAGCGTATCTTTCGCTCAACGACCATGCCATACAGCAATTGGGGGACAAACTGGGCAATGAGCAGGAGGTCATGCTTGCCCTTGCTGATATGACAATCCAGATCTTCGCTCTCGAAAGTGTCATCCTGCGCTCGGAGAAAGCAACTCTGGAAGTCAATGATGCCCAAGGTAGTCAGTACCTGGCTGTGACCAAAATCTGTGCATTCAGTTGCAGACGGCAGTTCATATCCGCGGCGGAAAAATGTGCTCTTTACCTGAGAAATGTTAGCCTTACTCACGTGCTGGGAAAAAATATTCCACTGGGGTCGGCTGACTTGCTTGCCTCCAAACGACTTCTGGCTGATGCTATCAGTCAGGCGGAAAGATATACCTTTTGAATAGATTTTACATCCACCCCGCCTGAAAAACGGGGAGGATGTTAAAGTCATCCTGCAAGATCGCTGTTATCTGGCTTATTATTTAAGTTTTCTATATTTTTGCTCATGCCAATTATTCCCCCAGGGACCACTCTTTTTAATAGCCTTGCACATTCCTCTATTTTCTCCAAGAGAAATTAACGCCCATGGGTTTTGATCCTTTGTAAGCAAAATAGACGTATCTTGAAGCCAGTGAAGTTCCCAACGAATTTTATCGATATTGGCACAAACAGCCTCTGGATGACCAAATCCTTTAGTAATTGGTGGCAAATTTGGTTTGTATCTATCGAGTTCAGTGTTCTCGATCAAATCGACTTTATTGCATACGAACACATCGCCGACTACCTCCGTTGAGATCCTTTTATCATTTTTTGAGGAACATAAATACAACCATGAAAGTTCACCATTGTCTTCAAAGACTGCGTACAGTGATTTTTCGTCATTGTATGACGATAACAATATATTTGGAGCCATATTTTCCATTTTCTATTAGAACTTTTTCATGTCCCTTTATCTTCAATTTTGCTCTTTAAAATCTTATTAATAGGTGCGTTAATAAGCGGACAGGAGCGTGTATTTTGTCCACTGGTGCCGAAAGAATGATTTGATTTTCTCTGGGTATTTTTGCAGTGAGCGCATCACCCGTGTGACCCTGGTATACAAATCCCAACCATTTTTCGTGACTTGACGTCCAATGTTATGATTTTTCAAATAGTTCCAGACATGTTCATCTGGGTTCAGTTCTGGAGAGTACGGAGGAAGAAAAAATAAACGTAATCTGCCATTGGTACTCTCAACATAGTTTCTTACTTCTGTCGAACGATGGACCGAGCTGTTATCCAGAACAAGAAAGACTGGGTTTTCTGTATTCGTTATCAACCGCTTAAGAAATTCTATAAATACCTCAGCGTTAACGTTTCCTTCCGTTGCCATGAAACGCATCTCGCCTCTCGGGCTGATTGCCGAAATAAGGTTCACTTTATGCCGGGCACCTGTCGTCTTCACAATCGGCGTCTTGCCACGCACTGCCCAGGTGGTTCCGGAATGATAGTCCGATCGAACCGCAGACTCGTCACCAAAGAAAATGTCGGCATTAGCTTTCGCGGCAAGTTTTTTAATTATCTTGAAGTCTTCGGCCATCCATTTCAACACGTAGTATTCGTCTTGTTGATACGCTTTCCTTTTGGGCTTCTGTGGTGTCAGTCCCAACTTGTGCAGCAACCGACCGACCGTGATTATATTAAGGCTGATACCAAACTCTCTTTTGATCAGCTCTTGAACCATGCCTCGGGTCCAGAGGGCAAACTCAAACTTCAGTTGCATCGGATTTTCGCCGACCACAAGCCGATATATTTTTTTAAGTTGCTTGCCATCAAGTTTGGGCTTTTTACCGGGGGCTTTTTTCATGCGAAGGGCTTCTATGCCGCCTTCGCGGTATTTTGCCAGCCATTCATATATTCGCCCCCTTGTAAAACCGAGGGCTTTGATGACGACTTCAGGGCTTTCGCCGGCTTCAACGCGCAACACCGCCCTGATCCTTATTTCCTCAAGAGCCTCTCGGCTTATTTTTCTTCCGTCCAGTTCTTTCATGGACACATTATACCATATGTCCGCAAATCAATGCACCTATTAATATTAGTTATACCGCAGCCGTATAACACAGGTATTTCAGGTGAAAACCCGCATTTTTCTTCTCAAAATGCGAACTGATTGGATTTACGCTAGCGTCAAATTATGACTGAGATGCACCGTTAAACTGCAGCGGTTATGATTGGTGATTAGCCCTGAAAAGCCGCAAAATGCTAACCCAAAAATTTAGTCTTGCAAGGTCAACTTGGCAAGGGTAGTATGCAGAAAAATTGTTTAAAATCTGTTACATAGAAGGAAGTGACGATAGCTGTGGATTATAAAACCATGCATCAAACTGCATTCATTTCTAAGTAAATTGGCCGGCTTTAGTCTCATTCGTGCCGAGAAAAACCGCAGCGGTATATTTAAAGTTATACGTAACAGCAAATATTCTTGTTGATTTGACCAGATATATTTATTTCCAAGAATACTAATGTAGCAAAAATATATGATCTGTATGGTATAGGTAACTACCGGGTAGGTCGGTTAACTTGTTGAACGCGAC
>QKJV01000129.1 GCA_003249165.1 Desulfobulbaceae bacterium
TTTTCTTTATCACAGGAGTTTTCATGGCGGCAGCCCATGCATTGATGGGGCTGACGAATGCGCTTGTCCTGCATTATTTTTCCGTTTCCGCCGCATTTGTCTTGCTTGGCGTTATGGCAGGCTCGTTTTGTTACGGACGGGTGCGGAGGGAAACCTATCTGATGATTATCCTCAATCTGCTTGTCCTCATGGGAATTATGATGATTTTAACCTCCCTGTAAGCGTCAACGCTGAATTACCTGGTATCCTTTACGCCTGAGCTTATCGACCACGCTGCCCGGACCTACCAGATGGCCTGCCCCGACCACGACAAGCGACGATTTTTCTTTTTTGATAACTCTTTCGAGGATCGGTACCCAGTTTTTATTGCGTTTGAGTACCAGGCGGTCAAATTGCTTTGGATAATCGGCAAAACTCCGGGCAATCAACTGGTAAAGTTTCTCTTCTTCGCCGTTTTTCCAGCTACTTTCCATCTCCTCTGATAATGTATCGGCAAGCCGCAGGTCTGTAAGGGTTTGCCGCAGGAATTCCTCCTGTTCTTTGCGGGATTGGCTGTAAAAGAGGCTCAACTGGTAATTAACCGATTCCAATGGAATTATCTTCTTTTGGTCTTTTTTCGCCTTGGAGTAAAAATATTTATCAAGCCCGAATTCCACCAGAAATCCCTGTCTTTCCATATCCGACACCGTCAGTGATAATGCGCAGAGCCATGGCCGCATCATTACAACATTTGTCTCGGAGATATTCAGTTCTGCGAGTTTCTGCTGCAGCATGTCCCAGGTTTGAGGACTGAGCTGCTGTTGAAGCGTCTGGCCTGCGGGCAATCGACCGTAAGTGATAATTTTTTTCTGCATGGCCGGAGTATCCATCTGGTCCATGTCTGTTTCGAAAACAACCGTATTGCTTGCGTTGTATATCTCCTCCATCACCGCTGGCAGGGGATAGGTGTCTTTTTTCAAAACGTGAAGGGACCCAAGCAGATAAAGGGTATGCCCGTCTGAATTTACCTGCCAGAGGATGTGTTTTGCCTGGACAGGCGCTGCAAGAAGCAGGATAAGGAGGAACCAGAGATAGACAGCGAATAGGCGATTTTTACTGATTTTCATAAGCTCTTTTCTGTTTCATGGGGGATGGGGGCATTGAGAAAAATTTCCCGAGTATACGCCTTGTATGGTTCAAGCTTTTTCATTTTTTGGATTTTTTTCAGTATATCATGCCCATCGGTAAAAAATGAAGACAGATAAAACCAGATGCCTTTCATGCGGCCCAGCACCGTAAGAGGCGAGCAGTGTTTCATGGAAAGCGGCTATGGTTTCAAGCGGGGTACCCGGGAGTTGCATATTTTTAATGCGGGCAGGCAGAAATGGGTCGGCGAGAGCACCTCTCCCGATCATCCAGTTCTGAACAGAAGGAAACTGTTTCGCAAGTTGCCTGTAAACTGTGATACTGGTGATATCTCCGTTATATACAACCGGATGGCGGCAAAGTTCCAGACAGCGGGAAAAAGTGTCCAGGTCCACTGTCCCTTCATACATTTGAATTCCGGTCCGCGGATGGATAATGACCTCGGTTAGCGGAAACTGATTGAAGAGAGGCAGCAGATCAAAAATTTCATCCGGTTCCCGGCGGCCCAGCCTCAATTTGATTGAGACAGCAAGCGGTTGCCCTGCACAGACTTTTTCCAGAAAGGCTTCGATTTTGTCAGGGAAAGGAAGGAGACCGGAACCGCGCATTTTTTTCGCCACCATCGGATAGGGGCAGCCAAGGTTCCAGTTGACGTCGGTATAGCCGAGATCGGCCAGCAGGTTGGCTGTTGCGATAAAGTTGTCGGCGTTTTTGGCAATGATTTGCGGTGTGACCGCCAGCCTTTTGTTATTTTCTGGAAGAAGATCCTTCAGTTTGCCCGGTTTGACTCTTTGCCCCTGAAAGGTAGAGATAAATGGTGCGACAGCTCGGTCAAAGCCTGGGAAAAAACGGGCAAAGAGATTACGAAATGCTGCCTCGGTAATTCCGCGAAGCGGCGCAAGGATCAGGGTGGGAGTCATGGCCTGTTTTGTTGCAGGTTAATACGGCGGTCATATTCCCTGATGATATCTTCAGTGATATCAAAACGGGGATCAGTGTAGAAAATACTGCCGGAATTTTTGTTGAGTACCTGAGTAAAGCCCTTTTCGCCGGCATACTGTTCTACAATGGAGCGTATTTCGGTAATAACGTGGCTGATCATTTCCTTTTCAATTTTGGCAAGCTGCTCAGCCTGGCCGGATTCTCTCATCTGTTCAAAGCGGTCCCGAGCCTCCCGCCCCCTTATTGATTGGTCGATCACCTGCTGGATATCGATAACGGCAATGGCCTGAGCGGATGATTCGGGATTCTTTTTTTTCAGTGGCTCTGTTTTGCTGATCTTTTGTTGATCAGGCTCAATGATTTTTTTCTTGTTTTGCTGCAGGATAGGTGATTCAGCAATCGGGCGGACAAGAGAGCCATGCACCCAGCCGCTTTGTCCAAGAGAGGGAATGTCAACTTTAACCCAACCATTATCGTTGTCACCCAGTAGAACCTTTGTATCTTGCCGCAAAGATAAGATAATGCGCGCAGTATCAGAAGGATTGACCCGCAGATTGGCATCGGCAGTAATAACGCCACTGATAGCTTGGTCTGCAGAGAGTAAGTCTTGCGGCAGTTGCAGGAGAATAAAAAGGAGAAAGAGTGAGAATATTCGAATTTTTTTCAGCATTGGCAAAATTCTGCAAAAAAGGTTATACGGATGCCGACCCAGGAGTCCTCGGAAAGGCAATGACATCGCGGATGTTGCCCATGCCTGTCACAAATTGGATAATGCGCTCAAAGCCAAGGCCGAATCCTGCATGAGGTACAGTTCCATAACGCCGCAGGTCCAGATACCACTGATAATTTTCCAGGGTAATTCCTGATTCTTCCATCCTGTTTTTAAGTAGTTCAAATCTTTCTTCCCGCTGGCTGCCGCCGATGATTTCACCGATGCCGGGGAAAAGGATGTCCATGGCGGCCACGGTTTTGCCGTCGTCATTTAACCGCATATAAAAAGGTTTAATGCCTTTCGGATAATCGGTAACGATTACCGGACGCTGAAAGAGTTTTTCGGCGAGATACCTTTCGTGTTCGGATTGGAGATCAATTCCCCAGGCGACAGGAAAGGTAAAATGCATGTCTGCCTTTTCCAGTTTGCTGATCGCCTCACTGTAGCTGATGCGGATAAAATCATACTGTACCACATTAAGGAGTTTCGCGGTCAGGTTTTTGTCGACGAAACGGGCAAAAAGATCAATGTCCTGCGCGCAGTTTTCCATACAGTCGCGGATAAGAAACTTCAACAGTTCCTCAGCGATGTTCATGTCATTTTCCAGGTCGCAGAAAGCCATTTCCGGCTCAACCATCCAGAATTCAGCAAGGTGACGGCTTGTATTCGAATTTTCCGCACGAAAAGTAGGGCCGAAGGTATAGACGTTGCCGAGAGCCAGGGCGTAGGCCTCAGCCTCAAGCTGACCGCTTACTGTCAGGCTTGCCTGCCGACCGAAAAAATCCTGGCAGTAATCGACCGCCCCCCCGGCGACAGGGAGTTTTTGCAGATCCAGGGAGGTGACAGTGAACATTTCGCCGGCCCCTTCGCAGTCACTGGTGGTGATAATCGGCGTATGGATCTGAAAAAAACCACGTTCCTGAAAAAATTGATGAATCGCCCAGGAAAGCCTGCTGCGGACTCTGGCCACAGCACCAAGGCTATTAGTCCTGCCTCGTAAATGAGCAATGGATCGAAGAAATTCGAATGATTGGTGTTTCTTCTGCAAAGGATAACTTTCAGGCGGAGCCCACCCGTAGACATTGATTGCTTTGGCATGCAGTTCCACCGTCTGACCTTTGGCAGGAGAGGGGAGCAGGAGTCCACGTGCCTCAATGGAACAACCGGTGGTGAGGCGGCTAATGTCAGAGTGGTAGTTCGATAAAGAAGAGTCCGCCAGAATCTGCAGGCCATTGAGGCAGGATCCGTCTGTCACGTCAAGAAAAGAAAAACCTTTTGAATCGCGTTTTGATTTAAGCCAGCCACGCACCGTAATTTCCCGATTGACAGGCTTTTCAGAAAGAATTGTTTTGATTTGCTGTGTTTTTTCCATGGAACAGAAATGGTCGTATTTTTTATGAAAAGGTAGCGCAAAAAGATGCACATATGACAACTGATTTATCTTAATCGTTTTTTCCCTTTTTTCACAGGGGAATACAAAGTGAGATTCCGGATGAGTATGACAAAATTAATTGGATGTGCAGTTTGGTGCGATAAGACTGTTCTTTCAATGCCAGAGTTGTCAAGTGATTGCGGGGAATTCTTTATTATTTATTTATACCTTTAAAATTTTATTTGAGAAATAACAAATGATTACCGATAGGTATGATTGAATTTTCATATTTTTTCCAGCAATCATGCGGGAGGAAAACGACTGTGCGTATTGTGCGGATAGATTTTACCGCGGAAAAAGAGGATGTAAAAAGAGGCGAAACGAAGATGACCACCAATCCCGGCAAGGTAAAAGCCATTATCGAGCCCTTCCGGCTGGTACCCTCCCCCAAAAAAAGGGAAAGGTATCAGCCGGATCTCAGGGAAAACGAGGAATGGCATAGCCGACTGCGGGTCTACGAGGATGAAGCTTTTGAAAGACTCCGTATGCCGCGCAGTCCACACTGGTCCGTCATCTGGTCTGATCTCATGATGACTATGTTTATTCTGTTCGTTGTCCTCTATGTCTATCATTCTCTCCAAAGGGAAACGGTGGTCGTCAAGGTGCCAACTATCGATATCGGCGTTGGATCCAAGATAAATGACAGAGGGCCGATAGAGCCTTTCAGTGAACATTCTGATAGGAGGATGGCAAGGATTTATGATCTGAGCCGTCAGGTGATCGATGAAGAAAGCATGCAGAATATCGCAAAGGTAGATCTCGCTCCGGATAAAACAGTACGAATTATCCTGAAGGGAGATCTTCTCTTTGATAGCGGCAGTGCTGAGATTAAGGAGAGTGCAGTGCAGGATTTGCGTAAAATTATCCCTCTTTTTTCTCAAACTCCGGACATGATAAATGTTGTCGGTCACACAGACGACATACCGATACACACAAAAGAATTCCCTTCCAACTGGGAACTATCTCTCGTGCGGGCGAGCACAATTGCCCGTTTTCTGATGCAGGAAGCCAATATAGCTGAAAATAGATTTTATGTGTCGGGCCACGGATCCACTCAACCGATTGCGGCAAACGATACATCTGAGCACCGGGCGGCAAACCGGCGGGTAGAAATTATCCTGACCAAGGAAAAACCCACTGCCATAACAAATATGGAAGGAGTATCATGAAAAATCGCAATATTCTCGGTCTGATATGTTGTGTCATCCTTTTCTTGGCAGGATTTGTATTTCACGGCAACGTTGCCCTTTATTTCAATTTATCCGGGGCATTGGTTGTGCTTGGCGGCACCTTTGGCGCAACACTTTTAACATACCGCCTTGATAGATTGAAAATTGTCTATAAAGTCCTGGTTGCTTCTTATAAAACCAGAATAAAAACTCCAGAAGATATAGTTGAAATTCTCGTAGATCTGTCGGTCAAATCGAAATTTAAGGGCATTCTTTCTCTCCAGGAGGACGAAGAAGAAACGACCATTCTTTTTCTCCGGCGTGCGCTTGGCTTACTGGTTGATGGATATAATGGAAAGGTTATCCGGGATATTCTCAACACTGAAATGTATTTTTTTAAGATGCGTCGTGAGGATTGTGAACGG
>QKJV01000333.1 GCA_003249165.1 Desulfobulbaceae bacterium
GGCTCCATGCAGCGTCATGAGCGACACTGCTTCAGCCCGTTCATCATATATTGTCGATTTGGAGTTTTCCAGCAGATGAAGGGCAAAAGACGGCAATGTGCCAAAGGCACCGGCGAGTTCGATAAAACGGCGGACTGCCGGGCTGTCAGTGGGGATCTGAAGCAAGCTGAAAAACGGCGCATAAGCATGTGGTAGATTTCTCACCGCATGTTCTTGAAAACTATGGATGATGTTTTCCAGGGAGCGAATTGCCAGCGCTGCTTTAGCTGGCAAAGGAAGCGTTTTGGCCATGGTGAAAAAATTTTCAGTTGTAATCGGTATGTGCTTTTCAAGCAGAGCGTATGCTGTTTGTCCTATTCCGGGAGTAAGCCGGCATAGGGACAGATAATCTGCGACAGTTGCGGTTTGGGCGGCGGCAAGTGTAAGGAAATAAAGACCGCAGATTTCTTTTTCCATGAAAAAAGGACGTGCCCCGACAAGCTGGTAGGGAATTCCCCTGCGTGAAAGAGCTTCTACCAGATTGTCGGCCTGTCTGCTTAAACGATAAAAAACGCCGATGTCGCGAAAGCTGAGTTCACTTACTTCTCCTTCGGAACGGCCGGAGTTTATTGAAAAGCTTGAAATACCCCCCAAAATTTTTTCGATCTGTTTAACAACATTTTCCGCCTCGGCTTTTCCGGTTGATTCCTGGTAAAGGAGGATTTCACCTTCTTCTTTACTCTGTGCTGTAAGGCGTGTATCCCCTTTTACCTGATTGTGCTCTATTACAGCCGTCGCTGCTCTGAGAATGGCGGCTCCTGACCGGTAATTTCTGGTAAGAGAATAGTTTTCGGTGCCATCCAGCGAAGCAAAACGCAGGAAAAAATGCAGATTGCTCCCGCGGAATCCATAGATGGCCTGGTTTGGATCGCCAATGGCAAAAATCTGCGCTGTTTCGGCAAGCGAGGTTACAAGTTCATATTGGCTTGTATTGACATCCTGAAATTCGTCGATAAAAAGATAGCCAACCTCGAGGGCCAGCCGCTGCCTGAAATCTTCGCGGTTTTTAAATTGGTTGACACAGTCTGGGATAACACTTTCCAGGTCAATTGCCTTCAGGGAGACAAGCTCCATAAGATAGCGTTCGATTTCTGCCTCGTTATTTGAGTTGGCCGGTGAGAGGAGAAGCGCGGCAGTAATCTTGCCGTTTAACTTCTTCAAATCTTTTGCCGATTTGTCCGGGAAAAGTTTTTTCAGCAGTAAATCCCGCTCTTCTTCTCCGATAACCCGCAGCTCTGGGGTATCTCGTTTGAGCCATTCCAGGCAGAATCGGTGGAAGGTACCGACAAACACTTTTTTTGCCTGCGATCCTGCCTGGTTGCTTAATCTTTCCTGCAGTTCGTTTGCAGCTCGATTGGTAAATGTGATCGCAAATAAACGAGCAGGGTCAATCTGTTCAGACTGGAGCAAACGGACAATCCGGCCAATAAGAGTGAATGTTTTGCCTGTTCCTGGCCCTGCTGAAACGAGAATTCGACGAGAATTGCTCTTGATGGCGGCCTGTTGTTCCGGATTCCCGGCTTTTTTGACGTCCATTATTCGGGGGCGTTGTTCAAACAGGATAAGAGAATTTGTTGGGGCTGCAGGGTGGGTATCTTTTTGGTTTTTAGGAGTTTTTGCATTGTCGGCAAAAAGTGCGGCCTGCCCTCGTAACCGGTTGATTTCTCCTTCCGCAAAGGCGCGGATGACGCCATATTCCCCGTCAAATCCTCCATGCCGGATGACCTTGTTTGTCCTTATTCTGATAATGGCTTCACCAAGCAGAGGAGAGAAACGCTTGAGTTCTTCCTCCGGGGTATTCAAGAAGATATTAAACTCTGACCCAAAACGGTTAATCGTATTTCTGTAGTGTTCCAAAACACCTTTGGTGGATGGTCCTTTCCCCATAATTTCCCCAATTACTTCAGGCAGAGGGATAAGACTTTTATAGGTCGGACTGTCGGGAGGATAGAAAGGGGTCTGTCGGTCGGCAAGATCGATAACCCGATGACTGACCCCAATTGTCAGAGGATTGCCGCACACAGGACAGATTCCCCGGTGTTTTTTTGTTTCAAAGGGCTCCATGCTGATTTTGCATTTGCGGTGCCCGTCCAGATGATATTTTCCTTCTTCGGGGAAGAATTCCATGGTTCCCTGGAATCCCTGAACAGGATTTTTCAACGCATCACGCATGGTGAAGAAATCAAAAGCGCAGTCAAAACGATTTAATTCTCTCCCGAGTTTCCCTGGCGAATGGCAATCCGAGTTGGAGATAAGGGTGAAGCGGTCCAGCGCAGAAACAAGACGGTTCATGTCAGGGTCAGAGGAGAGACCTGTCTCAAGGGCAAAAACATGGGTGGAAAGGTCGCCAAAACATTCCTCAATGGAATCAAAACCTGATTTTGAGCCAAAAAGTGAGAACCAGGGAGTCCAGATATGGGCCGGGACCAGAAATCCTTCAGGCATTTCTTCAAGTACAATTTCAAGTAAATCACGGGAGTCAAGGCCGAGAATGGGTCTCCCGTCAGACTCAATGTTGCCGATTGCCGCAAGTCGTTGATTTATTTTTTCTACCGCGGCAAAATCTGGCGCAAAGAGGATATTATGGACTTTCCGCACTTGCCCATGGCGCTTGTAGATCGAGCTTATCTCCGCAGTCAGGGTAAAGCGAACGGGTATCGCTTCAGGTTTGAGCTGGTTCAGCGCGGGTGGAACGTTTTCATCCCGCAAACGGTAGAAACCTGGTTCGGCGGGGATGAGCTGTTCTTTCAGCTGCCGAAACCAGCCGGGATGGGTAAAATCCCCGGTACCAACAAGGTGGATCCCTTTGGCTCTGGCCCATGCGAAGAGTCCTGCCAGGTTACTGTCTTTGCTGGTGGCGCGGGAAAAAGCGGAATGGATATGCAGATCGGCAAGGAATTTCATGATATTGTTTTTTGACATTCATGGAAAGCGGAAGTAATGTATCTTCGTAACATAATCAAAATTACCTGTGACGTAAAAGGTATTTCTCAAGTTGCTGAGGGAGAGTTGTCTATCCCCCCAACATTACGTTCATACTCAGAGAAATTTTTCTGTTTCAGCTTTGTGAATTTATATATGAAAGGGAATGCGACATGTCTGAATTAATTGATGTCATCGTTGTCGGGGCTGGACCTGCAGGTCTGCAGGCCGCCGTGCATGCCGTACGTAAAAAAGCGTCGGTACTTATTCTTGGACGACCGCACAAAAGCGCCATTTATTGGGCTCATGTGGAGAATTATCTGTGTGTGGATGGTGTAACGGATGGGAAGGATCTTCTTGCCGTAGGTAAAGCTCAGGCTTCCCGTTTTGGTGCCCAGTTTGTGGAAGAGGATGTGCTTGGTATAGAACAGCTTGATGCGCATTATGAGGTTCGTACAGAGAGCGCTCTTTTTGCAGGCAGAACGGTTATTCTTGCAACCGGTACATCGAAGAATAAACTTAAAGTCAAGGGGGAAAAAGAATTGACCGGTCGAGGTGTCAGTTACTGCGTCGACTGTGATGCCAACTTTTTCCGGAACGCAAAGGTGGCTGTGGTCGGCAATGAAAGTGCCGCGGCAGATGGAGCGTTGACCTTGCTTAAATATGCCTCCGAAGTGCATCTGATAGCTGATAAATCGGCAATTGCGGGGGAATTGGCGGTCAAACTGGCTGAGAGCAATGTTGTTGTTCATGAAACCTGGGTCAGGGAAATTGTTGGCGAAAATTCCGTGGAAAAACTGCTGCTGGAAGATGGTTCAACCCTTGATGTTGAAGGTGTTTTTATCGAACTGGGGGCGAAAGGAGCCATGGAGCTTGCTACCAACCTTGGCGTGCAGCTTGACATGGAGACCTTCTCTTATATCGATACCAACAAACGGCAGGAGACCAATCTCCCCGGTGTTTACGCGGCAGGAGATATTGCCGGACCTCCGTTGCAGATGGCAAAGGCAGTCGGTGAAGGGTGTGTAGCAGGCTGGTACGCGGCAAATTTCGCTAATAAACAGAAGCGGCAGGATGCTGCCGATTGAGACCAAGCCTCCCCATAGCTGGTATATGCGCTTCGCTCTCGAACAGGCACGTCTGGCTGCGGTGCGTGGTGAAGTGCCTGTCGGGGCTGTCCTCGTGGATGAAATGGGAACGGTGCTGGCGGAAGATGGTAACCGTCCCATAGAATATAACGATCCATCGGCTCACGCAGAGATGCTTGTCTTGCGACGGGCTGGAAGCAGGACAGGTAATTACCGGCTTGCTGGTACGACTATGTATGTCACCATCGAACCCTGCGTAATGTGTGCCGGTGCGTTACTTCAGGCCCGGGTCAACCGGGTTGTTTTTGGCGCCAGAGATCCTAAGGCCGGTGGGATGGTGTCTGTTTATCAGGTAGGGCGGGATGGATGTCTCAATCATAGTATTGAGGTGGTCGGTGGCATTCTCAAGGAGGAGTGCTCTCGTATCCTGCGGGAATTTTTCCAGCAAAAACGAAAAAAAGGATTTTTGAAACGTTGAAGGGGAATTGCGCTGGGGAAATTGTTTTGCTGATGAATGGGCGATTCTTGTAACTGGTTGATTTAGTGTTGCAGAATGAGAGGAACGAGAGTTTTTGTGAATATTGTAAAATTTATCCTTTCAAAATCTGCAATTTGTTTGTAAATTACCGGACTTCGCAA
>QKJV01000341.1 GCA_003249165.1 Desulfobulbaceae bacterium
AAAAGTGCTAGATTCCTTGTGTGGTTACACACGAATTGTTTACCCGCACCTGCACAATTTGTGCTAAGAAATCCCTTATTGACTTGAAAAGCATAAATCTATGGTGTAGGTGATACAAAGTGCGCATTATTGTAATAATGAGGCCGTTAAGGTCACAAAAAATAAGCGTACGCGAAATGACACATCGAAACAAACTTGCCTTTCATCGTATTTTATTTTTTTTATTAATTTTTGTTAAACATCTTATTGCTTCCTCTCTTTTTGGGAATTTTGGCAACAAAGTTCTTTTATGCCGATTGCCAGTCTGGCATGACATAAATTTGTTGCATTTTTTCGAGTTTTGTCAGTGGAGTAAAATGAAATGGAACGACGTGAATTTCTTAAAAGAACCGGAGCTGTTGCTTTAGGTGCCGCAACTTCAGCAGCGTTACAGACCGAACGTGTCTGGGCTGGTGAAAAATTCCTTTGGAATATGGTAACGACCTGGACACCAGGAATGTCTGTTCTCCAGACAGGAGCACAACGTTTCGCCGAACGAATAAAAGAGATGAGCGGTGGGCGGTTGCTTATTCAAGTATATGCGGGGGGAGAACTTGTTCCACCAATGGGAGTGTTTGATGCTGTTTCGGGTGGGATGGTTCAGCTTGGCAGCGGGGCTTCTTACTATTGGGCAGGAAAGGTTGCTGCTGCTCAGTGGTTCACGTCTGTACCTTTCGGTATGAATGCCCAGGGAATGAATGCATGGCTGGGATCTGGAGGTCTCAAGCTTTGGGAGGAAATCTATGATCCTTATAATCTGTTACCAAGGCCTTTCGGGAATACCGGTATGCAGATGGGGGGGTGGTTTCGTAAGGAGATTAACTCAGTAACTGACTTCAAAGGTCTGAAAATGCGTATCCCGGGCCTGGGAGGTAAGGTCGTCGCGAAAGCTGGAGGTACGGTTGTTTTGCAACCCGCTGCTGATATTTTTACAAGCCTTGAACGTGGCGTTATCGATGCGACAGAATGGGTGGGGCCGATGCATGATCTGCGCATGGGATTTTACAAGGCTGCCCCTTATTATTATTATCCGGGATGGCATGAGCCGGGCAGTTGCCTTGAACTGATGATCAATAAAAAAGCCTATCTCTCTTTGCCGAAAGACCTCCAGATGGTTATAGATTGTGCAGCCATGGAATGCAATATCTGGACGTTAAACGAATTTGAGGCAGGTAACGGGGCCGCATTGACGGAGCTGGTGGAAAAACATAAAGTCCAGTTGCGCCGGTTTCCTGAATCACTGCTTGTAACCCTTAAAAAGCTGTCTGAAGAGACCCTCGAAGAAGAAGCCGCCAAGGAGAAAACATCGCAGAAGGTACATGCCGCCTTTAAAAAATTTAAAAAAGAAAACGGCAACTGGGGAGCCATATCCGAGAAGGCCTATTACGATCTGATGGGTTAAAGTCCTTTTGAACAGTATTCTTTTGTTTTTTATCAATGAATGAGCAAACGGGAGCCGGCATGTCACAGGAAGCTGATCAGAATTTCTTTGTCAGGTTTGACAGTTTACGCGACAGTTTAAAGCAGATAATCTTCGATCAGGACAAGGCAATCGATGAGGTTGTCGACGCTTTTATCCATATGGCCTATAAGCCGGTGACAACACCGCCTAAAGCAATATTCACTTTTCTCGGCCCTCCTTCGGTGGGGAGAAAGGGCCTTGCCCGGGCGTTGACATCGCATCTTGATGAGTATGCAGCCTTTCGGCAGTTTGATATGGAGCAGTATTCGGACGCAGAAAGCGGTGCGCAGTTGTTCGGGCAGCGATTGACACCGGACGGTATGCAGGAAGGAGAGTTGACAGCTTTTATTCAGGAGCATCCACGGTCGATCATCCTGTTTGATTCTATTGAAAAAGCGGACAATCAGGTACAGGTTGGCCTCTTCAATCTCCTTACCCGTCCGGAGGAGGAGAGTGGAGTCAACTGTAGCGGCGTCATTGTGATTTTCACCTCAAGTCTTGGTTGTAGTTTTTTTAAGGAAAGGAAGTATCAGGATACTCTCCAGGAAAACAAGCTGCGTGCACAGGCCTTGATAATGGACGCGCTTTCTAAGGAAAAAAAGGCCATCTATGATACGGTGCAAAGCGCTATCGCACCTAAACTGCTTGCAGCGATGGCGAGAAATTTCATTATTCTTTTCAATTCATTAACTCTTGAGACCTTGGTCCGAATTGCTTCTGACTCATTGAATAGGCATTCTGAGGAATTTTCCAGGGTCAGTGGAATGAAAGTTGAGTATCCTGATTTTGACAAGATAGCGACTTTGATGACCCTGTCATTTTCCCCGTATATCAATGTCAACCGTGTGAAACAGAAGCTTCCCGATCTGCTGCTTGGCCGGATCACCAGCTTTATTCGTGATAAACGGCAGTATCCACAGTACGTTGTCTGCAAAGTTTCCCGCCAGGCAAATCTGTTTTTGGAAAAACTCAGTCAAGATAAGGATGCTTTGCTTTCCCGACTTTACAAGAAAAACGAGACGGTTGATATCACGTGGAAGGAGAGTCTGCGCGGGCAGAAGCTGACCTGTACCATACAGAAGGCCGAGTTGAAAAGATTACCGCAGACAACGGATTATTTTCGGGAAATGTTGCCGGGTGTTGAATTTTCCACTTTGGGTTTTAAGGATATTGCTGGCAATAAGAGCACAAAAAAGAATCTGAAACAGATTGTTAAAATTTTAAATGAACCAGGCCTGTTGAAGAAGTTCGGCATCGATATGCCAAAGGGCATGCTTCTTTATGGTCCTTCCGGTGTGGGTAAGACGATGCTGGCCAAGGCCTTTGCGCAAGAGACGGAAAGGCCTTTTGTCTATGTGTCACGCAGTGATCTGTTTGATCCTGTCTACATTCGAAAAGCATACAGTAAGGCCAAAGAGTTTGCTCCGAGTATTGTTTTTCTTGACGGAATCGATGTCAAGGGCTTGATCGAGGGGGTTTATACCTCCATGCCGGACGATCAGTTGACGCTTGAGCTCGATGCACTCTCTTCCTCCCCGGAGGAGTCTGTTTTTACAATCGCCACTGCCCAGAACAGAGCAGAGGTGAGTTCCCGGCTGATTGCCCCAAATCGAATTGATATGTTCGTTGAGGTTCCTGAACTTGACCGGGATGCCCGCCGTTTTTTCATAGAAAAAATTCTGGAAAAGCCCAATGACGGTAAAATTAATGTTGAACGGGTTATTCGCTATATATCCGGGATGAGCGGTTATGATTTACAGAGAATCGGCAAGGAGGCCTCTCTTTATGCCATTCGTAATGATCTCGACTTTATTACCGAGGATATCCTCATTGAAGAGATCAATATTATCAAATATGGCTATAAACTGGAAAAGAAACGTATAAGGAACCTTGAGCAAGATTTAAAAATTACTGCCTACCATGAAGCCGGTCACGCTGTTCTTTCTCACCTGCTGTTGCCAGACATCAAGATTGAGCAGGTAACCATTGCACCACGCCTGAAATCCATGGGATTTATTTCGTATAGTATGGAGGATTTCCCCGGCAATATCTCAAAAGATGAGGTGTTTGACAATATTTGCGTTCTGCTGGGCGGGAGAACGGCAAGTATCCGGAAATTTGGCAGTAAAGGCAATGATACAGGTGCTTCGAATGACCTTGAGGTAGCAACCCATCAAGCCTATGCAGCTGTCGCCAGTCTGGGTATGGATGAAGAGATTGGTTATGTACATACAGATACACTTTCACAAAATGTCAGTAAAGATATTTTCCTGACCAAAGTGGAGGAACGGGTCAGTTTCTGGATGAAGGAAGCTGCCGCCAAAGCGGAGATGTTGATTGAAAAGTATTGGGAAAGTGTAGAGCAGCTTGCTTCCATACTTGTCAGGCAGGAAATTGTCGACGGTGCTGAGCTGGAAAGAATAATGAAGGGGGTGAAGGTGCAGTAAACGGCTTCCTGGAGGATGCGCTTTTTCTTTTTTGGGGGAAAATTTATGTGTAAACTAAATAAGAGGAGGAAAATAGTCGTCTTTTCCCGACACAAAAATCTCCTGGCCGCAGAATTATGGAGTAACAATTTATTTCCCTTTACGGCTCAAAAAAGCGGAGTTAAAATCCTCTAAAATTATGATCGGAATTGTGCCTTCATCTGGAGTATGAACAAGGCGACAGGGAGTTTGTTTCCTGTTAGAAATGGTGGCTGCGGGTAAAATGGTATTTCCGGTTATGCAACTTGGAAAGTAGCAGAAGGTTTTACGTGGAGCCAATAGAAATCGAGTTACGATTTATCAACAATCAAAATTGAGGTACAAATCAATGAAACTGATGAAGAAAACTATTGCTTTAGTACTGATGTCATTACTGGTTGCCGGTTTAAGTGCTTGTGATCAGAAAAAAGAGAAAGCTGAAGTAGCACCTGCAGTTGAACATGCAGCTCCTGCGGCACCAGCAGTAGAGCAGGCAGCTCCTGCTGAACCGGAACAGGCTGCACCAGCAGTTGAGGCTCCTGCTTCAGAAACAGCCCCTGCTGCTGAAGGGCAGCAAATGGAAGTGCCTTCACCTGATCAGCCCCAGGAGGGTCAGCCTGCTCCAGCAGAGGGTGGTGCACCTGCTTCTCACTGATAGCCGGAGACTGCTTGATTAATCTCACTTTCGTCCGATATCCCGACGAAAGGAACAACATCCCGACGAAAGGAACAACATAGGATGATTCCGATGACGTGTTTTGCCGAATATTTCATCCGTTTTATTTCCTGATATCGGCAGGAAATTTCTTTTATCGGGAACCGGAAGGGCATGTAACCGGGGCGTTCATCGTCCCCGGTTACTTCATAAATCGTCGCTTTCATCCTCATCCGCGTAATTTTCTTCATCGACTCTTCTTATCCCATCCATGACCAACTTCATGAATTCACCAATCTCCGCTGCTTTCATTTCCTTCCTGGGGAGAAAGTCCTGCAGTGAATTTGAAGCGTCCCCCCCTTTTTTCGGCAATAATCCGATAAATTGCTTCCTGGTTTTTCTCACCCGCATATGTCGCGTTAATGATGCATCCCTCCCTGAACGATATGCGTCCTTCGCCGGCCGGCAGTTCGATTGTCAATAGACCGGTTTTGCTGTTCATGTGAAAAAGCTGAAACAACTCCACCTGGGGCATTTCGGCAAGTGCGCCACTCATTGCGCTGGCAGTTTCCTGCAGGCGGGCAGTATTACTTCTGGTGAGACGATCGGCAAGAAGATGGAGGAAATAATTGGACAGGCGAGGGTTGGTGTTTGTCAATTCTTTCAATTTTTTCCCGTTGATACAGAGAACCTCAGTGGCATTGATGCATTTCACAGTTGCACAGGCCGCTCTGGAGGTGAGTTGGCTCATTTCACCCAGGATCTCTCCTTTGCTGAGAACGGCAATTTTTTGATTTCCATCAAGAACAACCACCTTCCCGGTTAAGATAATAACAACATTCCCGGTTTGTTCTCCCTTGCGGAGTATCTCTGAATCGGGTTGAAATTTTTTATAGGTAAAACTGGGGAGGATTTCTGCAAGGTTTTCTTTATCAAGAACCTT
>QKJV01000364.1 GCA_003249165.1 Desulfobulbaceae bacterium
GATAATTCCTACAAAAAGTTCCGGAATATGGTTTGATCCAGACAGGAGTGACCACACTTTCAAAGAACTCTTTCAGCCTTACTCACCTTATAAAATAACCGCTTAACCAGTAAGCGGAATGGTGAACAGCCCGAAGAATGAGGGGATAGGTTGCATTAAGAAGCAGGAACCTCTTGACCAGACATTAGTTTAAAAATCAGCTTTTCAAAATCAAGCAGTTGCGCCTCAAAATGGGGGAAAATACGTAATACATGCGGTGCCCTGTACTTACGGGTATTGGATAAGGGCACCGCAGATGAAAGTATCAGGCGTGATATTTAAAGGACAGACTCACTCTGGCGCGATAGCTGACTACCTTGCCATCCTCAATTTTCATGTCAAGCTTAGTGACTTCAGCAATCCTTAAATCCTTCAGGTTCTTGGCTGCTTCCTCTACTATTCCTTTTGCTGCGTCTTCCCATGACACATCGCTTGTTCCTACCAATTCAATGATTTTGTAATAACTCTGCGCCATAATAATCCTCCTTGTTGAAGTTGTGAGTATAGGTTTTTTTCCAATACCGAGATTTTCTGCCACATCAGCTACTATTACATTGCAGGATCATGATCTTTGATCCACCTAAAAATAGATATACCAGAACTTTCTTGAATTACCAAAATTCAATTGGCATTACTTTGCGAAAATTTCAGAATCTTGTCGTGATAACCTCACACAGTCTTACATCTTCCTTCAAGGAACTTAAATTAAGTATATGCCGAACGTTATCCTATAAAAGGGATATTTTATGAAAATGGCAAGGACGCCTCAATTTAAACCTTTTTCTTTAAAAAGATATTTTCATATTCTTTTGGATAATGCACTTTCAAACATTCAGGGCAAATTGTATGGCTGAAATCAACACCTGAATGCTTATGGAAATAGTCTTCAATCTGCTCATAGTAACCTTCATCGTTACGGATATTTTTACAGAATGAGCAAATCGGTAAGATATCCCGCAGAACTTTAATCTCATTGAGCGATTGCTGAAGCGTTTCAATCAATTTTTCCCGTTCTTGCTCTGCTTCTTTCTGTTCAGTTATATCTTGAGTGAAACCGAATGAGTGGATAGTGTTACCATATTCATCAGCAATATTTTCGGATTTTTCCAGAACAATTCTGATGCCTCTATCCTTATGAACAACCCTATGAATGCATTCATAAGGGTGTTTATTGTTAATCGCGTCGGTGTATGTTTTATGAACCCTGTCTCTGTCATCAGGATGTACTACTTCAAGAGATGATTCGTAGGTCTGTATAAAATTTTGGGGGTCTTTTCCAAAAATACGACACTCTTCTGCTGACCAAGTTGCGATATTTTTCCTTAAATCGAGATGCCAACTTCCTAAATGGGCTATCTCCTGGGAACGATCTAAAATTATTTTCTGAATTTTCAATTCTTCATCAGCTTTGACCCGTTCTGTAATATCTTGATTGACCACAACGGCACCAAGGAGACCTCCGTCATCGTCAAAAAAGGGGGAAGCCCAGTTAAGAATTATTTTGTGTTCACCACTAAAACATTCGATCTCAAGTTCCTCTTCCGCTGATACTTCTCGTTTATTGATCGCCCGTGATATCGCCCATTCTTCCGGAGAAAGTAAGTTTCCTGTCTTTCTCCACCATGCTTTATATTCATGAAACTGCCCCGGTTCAACAAAACGTGCACCTTGCCAAATGTTTTGTCCGGCCCTATTGCCATAGATTATTTTACCCTTTTGATCTGTGTACCAAACCCCGACAGGTATCGTTTCAAGAATTGTTTCCAAACGGGATTGATTTTCTTTCAATAAAAGCTCCGTCTTTTGTCTGTTTTCTATTTCAGCGGAAAGGTGCTGCGTTCTTTTTTTTACTTCTCTATTTAATTTTCGGTTATACCAAATTAACAAAACGGCACCGATGGAAATGACGGCCAGCACTCCAACCAATATTTTTGTTAATCTTATTGTTTTTTGATAATTTGAGGGTAGATTTGGGTCATATAAAAAACCATCCAAAGAATAATCAGGCTGAAGCATCCCAAGCTTCACAAAGGTATCACCAATGTGTTTCCATCTACCAGGATTCATATGACCCATTTCAATGAGATTAGGAAATATAAGCTCCTGCATCGTTTTCGCCTCAAAAAGCAGAGCTTTTTTTGAAAGCCGAGAGCTATATTTTTGCAAGATCAGGTCAACAATCTCTTCCTTGTGATTCATTGCATAGTTCCAGCCTTTTAGGCTTGCTTCAAGAAAAGCCTTGACCTGGTCCGGTTGTTTCTTGATTTTCTCTTCTGAGGTAAACAGACAATCACCATAAAAATCGATACCATATGTGATTGGACGAATTAACGAATACGGAATACCACGTTCCCGCATCAAAAACGGAAAGTCAGATATGTAGGCACCGGAAACATCAACTCTTCTTTCAATGAGATCATTAATGTCCCAACTATGGGCAATAATTTTGAGTTGATTTTCCGAAATTCCCTCTTTCTTCAGCATAGCACGAATTTCAGCGTGTCCATGAGGACGCATCAATATTCGTTTACCAATCATATCGTGCGGAGAGGTAATTCCTGAGTCCTTTCTGGCAATCAATGCCTCTGGAGAGTGTTGAAAGATAGCGGCGAGGACGACTATATGTTTCCCCTTATTCCGATCAATAAGAAGAACCGGCATATCAATGCCATAGTCTGCGTTTTTGGAAAGCACTTCATCAGCATAAATTAATCCAGGCTTACCTTCTTTAAAGATTACATTTAATCCTGCCTCCTGATAATACCCTTTCTCAAGAGCGGCGTAATATCCTGCAAACTGAAATTGGTGTAACCATTTAAGTTGTAAGGTAACTGTCTGAAGATTTTGCTCAGAAGTTGCACTAGCACCAGCTGGAATGCTTGATATAAACCAGACAATCAGGCAGATTAACACATCTCTACTTGAAGATTTAATAATTTTCATTAACAGTCATCAAGAATAAAGATAGTAAAACTGGGATAACCACCAGGATACTCAAGAAAGAATAAATTCCAATTCTTTAATTAACTCCCTAAGTTTCTTAAAAAAATACTACCACAAGAAATTCTGAATGTTAAATTGAAATGCAGGTAAGTTATCAGATAGATGAGAAGTCGGTTACAAATATAGATTAGCCCGGCAATCCTTGGTTTTGGCCTGTGGATGCCGACTGCTAATCTGTTGCCAAAAGACATTTTTTCCAGAAACAGAGGTATGTTATATGACCAACATCGAGATGTTTACCGGCAAAGGTGGCGTCGGCAAAACCACAAGTTCTGTCGCTACAGCTTTATACCATGCGAAACACGGCAGGACACTGCTCATTTCAACAGACCCGACAGGTTCACTCAGTAATATTTTTTCCTGCAGAGCAGACCTGGAAGTTTGCTCTGTCGCCCCTAACCTGGATATCGTTGAGTTAACCCGGAAAATGATTCTGTCACTCTGGAGGGAAAAGTTCGCAGAGGATATCTACACAGTTCTCTCTTCGTTTTTACCGGTTGGCCGTGATATCATTGATTACATAGAAGGCGCACCGGGAATTGACGATGAGTTCATGCTTGACTACCTGCTTACTATGGCTGATTCCGGCGAGTACGAGATGATTGTATGGGATACCGCACCAACAATCACAACCCTTAACCTACTATTTATACAGCAACTTTTTTATTCACACCTGACACAGGCACAGAAGATTTACCTCAAAGTAAAAAACGTTTTTCATAAGGTCGATCCGCTTGCTTTAATTAACCAGTGGCGAATACTGACAATGAATATAATAGAACTCCTGCAAACAAGGACAAGTGGATGGGTTGTGGCAAACCCGGAAAACCTGCCCGTAGAGCAGGCTATTAATGTCGCCAATTCTATGGATGATTTCGGCATCAAGGTTAACGGTTTTATTATGAATAAGGTCTTGCCGGAAAAAATTTGCCAGGGACACCCTTTTTTAGAGGCCAAATTTACGGCTCAGCAACAATACAGGCAAAGGCTCAGAGAAGGGGCAGAAGGCCGAATTTACAAAGAAATCCCTGATTTGGCCGGAGAAATGACTGTCAACGGTCTGCTGGGGAAAATTTCTGAGTATCTGCAATGAACCAGACTGTGGGGCGCAAAGGAATCCTTAGTCCGATCATTGAAGGCACCAATGTAATAACGTCTGAACTTTCACAATTTAGGCTCCGACTCTTTACGAGCAGGAATGGCGGTATAACAGAAAAGTAGCTTAACCACTTTTCCACTTTTTTTGTGGCAAGATCATTCCTCAATCTTTGGTCGTTTCCTCATATACTTTGCAAGTGCTGCAGCATCATTGCTGATATACACAATTCGATCCTTGCTACCTTTCCCTGCTCTAACCAAAATGCGACTCCGCCTGTAGTCAATAATATCGAGGGTGAGTCTCACAACCTCATGAACAGGTAGACTACAACGAACAACCTGCCTGACAACTTTCTCTATCAAACAAAAAAAGAGGATTACCGTTTTTCAAGTATTTCAATGTTTTTCATCGAAACCTCTCTTCAAATCAGTAACCCTCAACTTCACTGGATCACATCTAATCTCTCTATTTTTTTTATCTTAACTAATTGACTTCTCACCGCATACAAAATCGACTTTTACCGGAGTACTGAATTAA
>QKJV01000296.1 GCA_003249165.1 Desulfobulbaceae bacterium
TCTCCCTGTAGATGCCTATACCGATGCGTCTCAGGATCGGCATCAGCAACAGGACGGATGCCCATCGTATCAGCATCAGCAGGATATAGAGGAGCCCGAGAATCAGCCACAGCTGGGGTGAATCGAGGGCAATGTTCTGCGCGATAACAATGCCGACGATCAGGAAAATCAGCGTATTGGCAATGTAAGCCATCATCTCCCAGAACTGGTGCAGGAAGTGAAAGACTTCCGGTGAGATGCGGGTGCGCCCCCTCGTGGAGAACATGAGGGCCAGAGCGACCAGTGCTACCACCCCGGAGACATGGATAGATTCAGCCGCGATAAAGGTAATGTATGCCGCGCCGATGGAGAGGGAGATTTCGATCAGCGGCTGGTTGAACAGCTTGGCGATGATCCAGAGCACCAACCATCCGATTGCCGCACCGATCAACAGGCCCGCGCTCACCACCCAGATAAACTCTCCGATGACCGGCAGCGTCCGCACCTCGGTAGTGCTTCCCAAGGCAAATCCATAGAAAAGGGAGAAAAAGACAATGGCTGTCCCATCGTTGAGGAGGGATTCGCCCTCGATCAGTGTCTCAAGCCGTTTTCTGGAACTTTTTTCCTTGAGCAGGGCGACCACCGCGACGGGGTCCGTTGCACTGATCAGCGCCCCGAACAGAAGGGCCGTTCCGAATCCCCAAGGCAGCAGCCAACTGATGGCGAGGGCGCTGAGCACCATGCTGATGATCATCCCGACAACTGCCAGCAGGACGATCTGCGGTGCAATGCGGAAAAAGAGATGGGGTTCCATCCCATAGGCCGATTCGAAGATAAGCGTGGGCAGGAACAGATAGAGGATCAGGTGTGGATCGATGGCAGCGATCTGGTGAATTATGATGTCGGGTTTCCCGCTCCCGAACCAGCCGGCCCGGTCCACGCTGGCCACAATGATCCCGGCAAGCAGCAGTGTGACGGTATAGGGCAACTTGCTGTTGCGCATCAGCGCCTTGATCAGGGATCCGACCAGCAGCGCACAGATGACAAAAAGGAGTATGGAGATTTTACTTTCGGGCATCGAGATTCCTCTGCGGACTGTTTGCCTGTCCCCTCGGCAGCGTGCAACGTCCGGCATCAAGTGCCATTGTCCTCGTAGAGGCAGGCATACTCATAAGCAGATATCCGACACTGGTTGGCATTAAAACAGCCTGTGACCAGACAGGCAATTACATGTAATGAGTGAGTCTAAACCGAACAGCACTTCGTTTCGAGTAAAAATCCAAGGTGCTTCAATGAATTCTGCGCTCTGGGCTAATCCGATATTTTCCCTTTCCTCCATTGGCCCCAAAAAGCGCCTGCCCAATAGGGGCATTTATAAATCCTGAGATGGGCAAAATTTTCCTTGAAAAAAGAAATTTTTACAGAACAAAGCTTCACTCAAACTGAAATTTTTTATTATGCAACACGCGTATGCAAGCGTCTACAATTTTCGGATCGTAAAATATCCCTTTGTGCTTTTCTATTTCCTCCAGAGCCTTTTTTATTCCTTTTGCCGGTCGGTATGGCCGGTGGCCTGCAATCGCTTCTACCACATCGGCAACACACACAATTCGAGCTTCAAGCAAAATATCGTCTCCCTTAAGTCCACGAGGATAGCCTGAGCCATCGAGATGTTCATGGTGCTGGTGAATAATCTGGGCAACAGGCCAGGGCAATTTGACATCTTTTAATATATTATACCCAACCTCAGGGTGGCTTTTGACCAGGGCAAATTCTGTGTCAAACAGTCGGGCAGGTTTGTTGAGAATTTCAGCAGGAAGATGAATTTTACCAATATCGTGGATGATTGCTCCCATATAAATTCCATCAACCTGATCGTCGGGAAGACCCATCTGCCTGGCAATGGCAACAGCCAGTTGAGCAACTCTTCGTTGGTGACCGGCCACATAGAGGTCACGTGCTTCGACCGCCCTTGCCACGGCCGTAATCGTATCTTCCAGTGCCTGGTGGAGGCGATCATGGCTTCTCTTTAACTCTGATTCGTTGCGCTTACGCTCTGTAATATCCGTGGCTATACTACATATTCCATAAACTGTTCTTGTTGTATCGTACATTGGGAACTTGATTGCAAGATAGGTATGGTCGCCATCGGGATGGTGGAAAATTTCCTCCACCTGTATGGGAGTCCCCTCCTCCAGGGCTTCCAGATCATCAGCTCTATATTTGTCCGCCAGTTTTTGCGGAGCAATATCATAATCTGTTTTACCAACTACACTTTCATTCGAAACATTGAAAAGCTCACCGAACTTGCGATTAATAAGAATATAATGCCCCTGCGTATCTTTTAGGGAAATCGCTGTAGACGTATTATCCATAATGGCCTGTAATCGTGCTTCACTTTCCCGTATGGATTCCACTGCGGTGATAGGGTCACTGATAACTGCAGATTGATGCAAAACAGAAGCCACCGCCAAACGGGCTGAAGCTGCTCCGATGGCTCCGGCGAGTATTTTTTCAGCATAGTCTGCAAGGTCAATTTTTTCCTCAGTCGTACCAGTAAATGCCCGGCCGTAATTGGAGAATACCCGGTCAACAGTTTCATCCCCGAGAAATCGACGTAAAAGCTGCTGGAGATCAGCAACTGAAAAATCATCGCCCCAGTAGGTAGTTCTTTTATCCAGCCTGAATATGTCCACAAATAATTCCGCCTGAACATGTCCAGTACTACTTTTATGCTCAGCAAGCATGGAAACAATAAAATAACCGCTGATATTCACCAGCAAGCTCCAGAAAACGCCATGTTCAAGCCACCCCAGGCCTTGCAGACCAAACAGTTGATATGGCTTAAGCAAGGCTATGCCAAAGGGGCCCTCTTCAATAAAACTAAAAGGAAGCCACCCCCTTTCTGCAAAAAGCGGCAGCAGCATGGTATAGGCCCATACGGCAAAGCCACCCCACAGTCCTGTTAACGCCCCTAACCTGGTACCTCTTTTCCAGAAGATTCCACATATAATAACGGGTGCGCATTGAGCAGCTGCAGCAAACGACATAAGGCCAATGGTAACGAGGTGGAAATGACCGCTGGTCAGGCGAAAATAGATGTAACCCAAAAAAAGAAGCACAATAATAGTAAACCGCCGGATCTTAAGGATCAGGCCACTGAGATCCCGGCTCGTGCTGCGATCCACAAATCCAAGCCTTACCATAATGGGAAGCATAAGGTTATTACTCACCATAGTACTGATTGCTACACTCGACACAGAAACCATTGCCGTGGAAGCAGACAAGCCACCGAGAAATACGAAAATGGCAAGAATATTGTGATGCTCAGCCAAGGGGAGAGTTAACACAAAGGTGTCAGGATTCACATTGCCAAGCGGAAAACGAATGAGACCTCCAAAGGCTATCGGCAACACAAAAATGTTGATCAGAAAGAGATAGAGAGGCAATATCCATGCTGCCTTTTGAATATGGCTTTCATCGACATTTTCAACAACCAGCATCTGAAACTGACGTGGTAGAAACATGATCGCCATGGCGGAAATAAGAGTTATAGTCGTCCATCTCAGATAGCCGCTCCCTTCCATTGCAAAAAGTTTATCCAAATCAGGGATGGCTCTGGCATTTCTAAAAACATCCCCAAAACCATCGTACATCCCATACACGACAAATATCCCCACTGCGAGGATTGCTACTAATTTTACAAGAGATTCAAAGGCAACAGCTGCCACCATGCCTTCATGGCGCTCAAAGGCGTCAAGCTGCCGAGTTCCGAAAATAATTGAAAATACGGCACTTACAATTGACACATAAAAAGCCGTATCAAACCAGATTGGTCCTGAAGCAACGTAGGTAGTCCCCTCTGGGTACTGAGTAAGGATATTAATGGAGGTGGCTACAGCATTAATCTGTAAAGAGATATAAGGGACGATACCGATAAGCATGAAAATGGTGACTAATCCTCCCAAAGCCAGGCTTTTGCTATATCGTGCGGAGATGAAATCAGCGATGGTTGTTATGCGATGGGTTTTGCATATACGAATGATTTTATGAAGAACAGTCATCCCCAGGAGGAGCATCAGTGACGGGCCTATGTAAACGGCAAGGAATTCAAGGCCCGAGGAAACAGCACGGCCAACACTTCCGTAATAGGTCCAGGCCGTACAATATATCGCTATGGAAAGAGAATAGATCCAGGGATTGTTTATAATACTGCGTCCGGCTGCAGCACGTTTCTCGGCATAGTGGGCAAGAGCAAACATTAAGCCAAGATATATAAAAGCTGTTATGACAACGATATATTTCCACGGCATCAGAGCACCTTACCAGAAGACGAAGAGTATTGCCTGTGATGAGGCCGTACCGTAATGAACGTCAGAATAATTAATAGGGCCCAGGTTGTAAACACATAGGCATAGAGCAAAGGAATGCCAAATATTTCTTTTTTTGCATCACTGAATAAGGAGAGGACGGGATAGTTAAACAGGATAACCCCTATAAAAAATAAAACTATAAGCCTGGATCTGTTTTGCATATCAAAAAACATTTGTTTCAGAAACTCCTTTTGCAGGTTCCTTGCATGAAGTAAAAAGCAGGTGAATAGTGATCTTGCATGATAGCATAATTTTTTTTAGCCAATAATAATTGAAATTGCCAAGTTGTCTCTAAAAAGGTTGGAATCAAACCACTTCAAAAGCCG
>QKJV01000224.1 GCA_003249165.1 Desulfobulbaceae bacterium
GAGCAGAAATTCCATGGCATCTATAGATTTCATGTTTGAGAGGAGTTTGCGCAGAATCCAGGCCCTGTTGATTACATCGGGTGGGAGGAGCAGATCTTCTTTCCTGGTTCCGGAACGGTTGATATCCATAGCCGGGAACAGACGCCTGTCCGCCATTTTCCGGTCAAGGACGATTTCCATATTGCCGGTACCCTTGAATTCCTCAAAGATAACCTCATCCATACGGCTGCCGGTTTCAACCAGCGCAGAGGCAATAATCGACAGACTTCCGCCTTCTTCAATGTTCCGGGCCGCACCGAAGAACCGTTTCGGACGATGCAGTGCATTTGAATCGACGCCACCGGAGAGAATTTTACCGCTTGAAGGCATGACCGTGTTATATGCCCTGGCCAGACGGGTCAGACTGTCAAGCAGGATAACAACATCGAATTTATGCTCAACCAGCCGCTTTGCCTTGTGCAGTACCATCTCCGCAACCTGGATATGACGCTGCGGCGGTTCATCGAAGGTTGAACTGATCACCTCAGCCTTGACGCTTCTCGCCATATCGGTGACCTCTTCAGGCCGCTCATCGATAAGCAGAACGATCAATATGATTTCTTTATGATTTTTAGTGATACTGTTTGCTATGTCTTTAATCAGAACCGTTTTACCGGTGCGGGGAGGGGCAACTATCAGACCGCGCTGACCTTTGCCGATGGGAGACATGATATCCATCATGCGCATGGAATAATTATCAGGCTCACGCTCCAGCACAATCCGTTCATCCGGATGCAGAGGGGTCAGGTTGGCAAATATTGTTTTATTCTTGGCATTTTCCGGTGGTTGAAAGTTTACGGTATCGACTTTGAGCAGGGCGAAATAACGTTCACCCTCTTTCGGGGAACGCACCAGGCCCTCAACACTGTCGCCGGTACGGAGATTTAAACGACGAATCTGGGAGGGAGAGACATAGATGTCATCAGGACCAGGCAAATAGTTGAAATCCGGCGACCGGAGGAATCCAAAACCATCGGGTAGCACTTCCAGTACCCCGTTTCCCCTGACCACACCATTTTTTTCCATTTCCTTGGTCTTGGTCTGGATAATCGCAAAGATCAACTCCTGTTTGCGCATCGAGCTAAACCCTTCAACCCCAAGCTCCTTGGCAAGTTTGGTCAGTTCGTTGATCTTCATTACTTTTAGATCACTTAAATTCATCTCCCTCTTTTTCTCCTCAACGCAGGTTGTAATTTAACAACAGTTTTTTTAAATAAACGACTTCCGTCCCCGGTCAAAATGCAACCGGAAAAAGAACGCGACACAGAAGTTTGCCAGATCTCCCAACCGGCCAAACAACAGGACTCAATGCCAGATAATATTTTTAACAGCGGACTTAGACTGTAGGTTTCTCGATCAATAGTTCAAAGGATAAATTGGATTTATTCGGTATGGTTGACTTATCAGGATTTGCTTGATTTCAAATTGAAATAATAAATTTGATTGGTTGCCATACTGTGACAACCAGATGATTCATGAGTTATATCGAAATTTACTGCTATCGGTAAACGGAAGGATCAGGGAATATGTAAATCTGTTAAAGGTATGATGTATTTCTTTCAGACTGTCAAGATTTTTTCATTCTCCCTTTTCATTTTTCCTTCCACAAGAGCCTGCCAAGATGAAGAAGCTGCAGCATCGTATCCACCCAACTCCCTGTATTATCAATAACATGATCGGCAAGAAGGGATTTTTTCGTTAATGGCCATTGGGCAGAAATTTGTTTTCTGGCATCGGCTGCTGAAATGCTGTCCCGCTGCATGATCCGGGCAGCGCATTTTTCCGGCGCGGCAAACACAACCACAACACGGGAGAACATGGCCTGCCAACCGGCTTCAAACAGGAGAGGAACCTCAACAAGAAAAAAACGGTGTCCGTCAGTTCCGGCAGCCTGAAGAATTTTTTCGTTAATTTTATTTCTCACCAGAGGATGAATTCTTTCGTTAATCTCCCGGCGCAAAGCGGCGTCTGAAAAAAGCACCTCCCTGACACGACGTTTGTCGACAGTCTGATCGGGCCGGATAAACCCCCTATCCATTGCCGCAATTATCTGCCAATATGCCTCGCCCGGTTGCAGCAGTTCATGGACTATGACATCGGCGCTGAAAGAAACAAGAGAAAAACGATGGCAGAGGAAACGGGTGACGGAACTCTTGCCTGATCCCATCCCTCCTGTCAGTCCTGTTATCTGAGGTTCAACCAGCAAAATTTTCTTCCTCAATGCAGTCATACATGACCTGATTCATTTTGCAATTCCCTCTCGCGCTCGGCAGTAACCCTTTCCCTTGAAGAAGTCAACAGCAACCGGGCCTGGAACGACAAAATTATTGGCACTTTGCCGATAACAGGAGTAGTCTGCCGGATGCAAGAATATTCGTCTTTATGCATCAAAAAATTACCGGGGATGGACATGACTGAAGAACCGGAACTGACTCTGCGCTGCATTTTCTGTAACGGCGCAGCCGAAATCAAAGGCCGCTGAAGCAACGCCACAGTCGTCTGCACGGAGTGCGGAATGGAAACACCGGTCAGCGCCTATGAGAATCAGCTTGAAGAATGGCGGGACAAAGTCTTCACCTTTTTCAACTGCGAATGTCCCGATTCGCCCGATTCATCCACCTAGCAGCGGGAAAAGCTCTTTCAGGCCGTTGGCAATGAACTCAACGCCGACAGCGGCCATAAAAAGCCCCATAATACGGGTAAACACGTTGATCCCGGTTCTTCCCAGCAATCGGGCCAGACTCGGGGCCATCCGGAAACAGAGCCAGGTGAGAACAGACAGCAAGACAATCGCCGCAAGCAGTAAAATGTAATGCATCCCTGATGCATGGCGCTGGGCATAGAGAATAACCGTGCTGATCGCTCCGGGGCCGGCAAGCAGAGGCGTTCCCAGGGGAACGACTCCTCCCGTTTCCCGATCGGAAAAATCGTTGACCTCCTCTTCAGTCTGCTTGACCCGACTCACTCTGGCGTGCAGCATGGAAATGGCCATCAGCAGGATAAGAATCCCGCCGCCAACCCTGAACGATCCCACTGTCACCCCGAAAAAGTCAAGAACGGATTCACCGGTGAAAAGCACCACCACAAGGATAACAGCGACGGAAACAGACGCCATCATTCCTGTCTTTTTGCGCTCCGCCTCCCCCTGCCCTTCCGTCAGGTTAATAAAGATGGGTATGGCCCCGACTGGGTTGACAATCGCAAGGAGAGCGGCAAAAAATTTCAGATATTCATTCCAGTGCCCTGCTTCCATTGATTTTCCGTTTCAATTGCTTCAAAGCGGTAAAAGATTACCCTTCCTTGTGTTTTCCTCCCTCGATAATACCGGCCGTCATAACAAACTGCATGGCTTTTTCCAGTGGCACATCCAGGGGTTCAACTGCGGAAAGAGGGACAAGCGCCGTATAGCCACCAATCTGATAACTTAAAGGGATATACACGGAAACCCGCTCATCACCGAGCTTACGGTCGAGAAAAGACAAATCATGCCGGGTCACGAAACCAACGAGTTTAATTCCCGTCTGCCCGACGTTCACGGCCACCACCTGCCTGGGGCCTTTGTTATTTCCTTGCGAAAGAAAAGTGAGGAAATCACGGACAGCCTTATAAATACTTTTTATGAGCGGTACTCGGTAAATGATGCTTTCAAGTTTTTCCACCACTTTTCTGGCGAAAAAATTCTCCATCATAAGGCCGGTAACAAAAATAACGCCGATGCCGGCAATAACCCCTGTTCCCGGCCAGTACCATCCGGTTGGGAGAATAAACTCAAGCACTCCGCCGAGAACTTTCTCAGCGGTTCTCATCAACCAGACAAGAAGATATAATGTTGCGGTTATCGGCAGAACGGCAACAAGGCCGGTCAGAATTATTTTATTGACCCTTTTATAGAAACTCATAATGGCTTCACATACATATCATTAATTATAAAACAAACAATGCACAACATACTTTTTAAACGACATAATATAGTTTTGAAGTTGCTTGTCGACAAAAATTATTCAACCCGGCATTTTTATACCAAATCAAGGCAAAACTGCTTCACGCAACAGTTTACGAAGATGACATATACCTTCAACCTACTGAAATAAAATAAGAAAACAGTTATTTATCGTTCAGGGAGCAAGAAGAAAGAGATGGAAGAAAGCTTGCAGCAATCAGGGAATTAGTGTAAAAATGGCAGAAATTTTTTAAAAGATCAACTTTAATACAAGATCTCGCAGATACTATTTTCGCCCCCATGCGAACGGGGCCATTAAACCGCATATAATTTACTTCCCATAGCCCTCGTAGCTCAGTGGATAGAGCACAGGATTCCTAATCCTGGTGCCGCAGGTTCGATTCCTGCCGGGGGCACCAAATAAAAACAAGGACTTAGATAACTTTCTAGTCCTTGTTATTTTTTGTGGCTACGATTTGGCTACGATGAGCAACAGAATTTTTAGTCCTGTGATGCCATAGCTTCAGCCTGTGCGCTCATTTCAGCTTCGTATTGTGCTTCTGCTTCTTGTTGTATTTCCATTTCATATTTGTATCGCTCATATTCCATTTGTTCGGCTCTAGCCATTTCTTCCTGATATTCCTGCTCTCTTTCGTATTCTTCT
>QKJV01000241.1 GCA_003249165.1 Desulfobulbaceae bacterium
GACTAAAGCCGCCATGACCGGCCTCGATCTTTTGCGTCGTTATCTTCATGGGCTTGACTTTATTGATAGCGGCTGGTAGTGATGAAAAATTTATCATTAACCTAATCTTGGCACGGTACGATAATTTGATGTCCTTTTTAAATTGACTACCGGATAAGCCGGTTTTCTCTCAGGAGCTTAATAATGACCATTTCTGACGGAAAAAGCAAAACTCTTGACACCGCCATTCTGCAGATACAAAAACAATTCGGCAAAGGTTCCATCATGCGTCTTGGCTCGGCAGAAGCCGAGGCTGTCCCTGTTATTTCCACTGGAACGCTGAGCCTTGATATCGCAACAGGGGTTGGCGGGTTTCCGCGTGGCAGAATTTCGGAAATTTTCGGACCGGAATCTTCAGGCAAGACAACTCTCGCCCTGCATCTTATCGCTGAAGCGCAGAAAGCTGGCGGAACTGCTGCTTTTATTGACGCCGAACATGCTCTTGATATCCACTACGCCGCCAGGCTTGGGGTTAATACGGACGACCTGCTTGTTTCCCAGCCCGACTATGGGGAGCAGGCGTTGGAAATTGCTGAAATTCTTATACGAAGCGGCTCGGTCGACCTCATTGTCATTGACTCGGTTGCCGCACTTGTACCGAAAGCGGAAATTGACGGCAATATCGGTGATTCCCATATGGGACTGCAGGCAAGGCTCATGTCACAAACAATGAGAAAATTAACCGGAATTCTGAAAAAAAGTAACACGGCTCTTGTTTTTATCAATCAGATCAGGATGAAGATAGGAGTTATGTTCGGCAACCCTGAGACCACAACCGGCGGGACTGCACTCAAGTTTTATTCTTCCATGCGTTTTGACATCCGTAAACAGGCGGCGATTAAGGATGGTCAGGATGTGATAGGCAACCGGACCAAGGTAAAAATCGTGAAAAATAAAGTGGCTCCTCCCTTCAAGGAAGCCGAGTTTGATATTGTTTACGGTGAAGGTATCTCCAAGGCCGGGGATTTACTCGATCTTGCCGTGACTCTGAATATTATTGAAAAAAGTGGGGCCTGGTATTCCTACAATAACGAGCGCATCGGGCAGGGACGGGAAAATGCCAAAGTATATCTCAAAGAACATGACGATATGATGATGGAAATTGACCGTAAGGTTAGACTCGGTTTTGGCCTGCCGGTTCCGGGAGAGTCGAGGCCCGAATCCCCGCCTGCCTGAAATCTCAATTCATGCACTAACTATATAACGCTGAATAGGCGAATTTTACCATGTTTGAATTGGAAAATAGTATTCAGCGTTCAGAACCATTCCATTAACCTCAAATTTTAAATTAATTAGTAACTTTATGACTGGACACGATATACGTCAGAAATTTTTAGCTTATTTCGCAGACAATGGGCATACCTTGGTCGACAGCTCAGCCCTTGTTCCATACGATGATCCTACCCTTCTCTTTACGAATGCTGGTATGGTTCAGTTCAAAAGGGTTTTTACCGGCGAAGAAAAACGGGAATACTCAAGAGCGGCTACTTGCCAGCGTTGCGTCAGGGCGGGCGGCAAGCATAATGATTTGGACAACGTGGGTTATACAGCGCGACACCACACATTTTTTGAGATGCTTGGCAATTTTTCCTTCGGTGACTATTTCAAGGAGGATGCTATTCGCTATGGTTGGAATTTTCTGACTAAAGTTCTTGGTCTCCCTCCCTCAAAACTTTGGGTTTCTGTTTATGAAGATGACGACGAAGCCTTTCAGTTGTGGGAAAAAATTGAAGACCTGCCGCAAGGACGTATCCTGCGATTAGGGGCAAAAGATAATTTCTGGGCCATGGGTGATACTGGTCCCTGCGGACCCTGTTCGGAAATTCATTATGATCAGGGGCCCGAAGTCGGTTGTGGCCGGCCTGATTGTGCAGTTGGGTGTGATTGTGACAGGTTTCTTGAGTTGTGGAATCTTGTTTTCATGCAGTTTGAGCGTAGCGAAGAAGGGACCATGAGTCCATTGCCCAAACCGAGCATAGACACAGGGATGGGATTGGAGCGTATTGCCGCCGTATTGCAGGGAGTACACAGCAACTATGAGTCCGATCTCTTCACTCCTATCATCAACTCAATTGGCGAAGTTGCCGGAACTCATTACGGTAAGGACGAGCGGCATGACACAGCCATGCGGGTTATTGCCGATCATTGCCGGACAACCGCTTTTCTGGTGGCGGATGGAGTTCTCCCTTCCAATGAAGGACGGGGATACGTCTTGCGCCGGATTATGCGTCGGGCTATACGTTTTGGCCGGAGCTTGGGCCTGAATAAGCCTTTTCTGAGTGCAATAACCGCCAAGGTAGTCAGGGAAATGTCTCAAGCCTATCCCCATCTGGACGATTCCATTGAATTGCTGCAGCAAGTAGTCAACAATGAAGAAGAACGCTTTCTTGAAACCTTGGGAAATGGTTTGGAAATGCTGGCTAAGGAAATCCAGCGTTTGCGTGCGGAAAAGAAAAAAATAATTGAAGGTGATTTTATCTTCAAGCTTTACGACACATTTGGCTTCCCCGTTGATATCGTCCGGGATGTTGCAATAGAAGAAGGATTTGATATCGATGAGACGGGCTATAATGCCGCCATGGATAACCAAAAGGAGCAGTCGCGCAAGTCCTGGAAGGCAAGTGGCCTGGCTGGACTTGGGGCCGGTCTGCGGGAACTGGTTTCCTCCGGCGTCAAAAGCAGATTTGTCGGATATGACTGTAAATCCCATCAAACAACACTTGTGGCCATTATAAATGAAAGTGGCGAGATTGTTGATCAGGCCGTTCGTGGGGATAATGTCATGCTTGTTGCTCAAGAAACACCTTTTTACGCGGAATCGGGTGGGCAGATCGGTGACGTCGGGGTTATAGCAGGGAGTTCCGGCAAGGCAGATATAGTCAATACCGTCCTTGCGGGTGATGGAATTATCCTGCATCAGGCAATAATAAGAGATGGCTCCCTGAAGCGGGGGAACTCGGTCGACATGCAGGTGACGGAGGGTAGACGGCAGGCGATTGCCTGTAATCATACGGCAACCCATATTCTTCAGGCTGCGTTGAAGCAGGTCTTGGGCGATCACGTCAAGCAGTCAGGTTCACTCGTTGAACCAGAAAGGCTGCGTTTCGACTTTACCCATTTTTCACCATTATCAGCAGAAGAAATACTCAGAATCGAAGAAATAGCAAATAATGCTATTCGTGCAAATACGTCATTATGTATTGAAAATCTGACGAAAGAGGCTGCGATCAAATCTGGCGCTACGGCACTGTTTGGCGAAAAGTATGGTGATACGGTCCGGGTTGTGACCATTGAAGGTTTCAGTAAAGAACTTTGCGGCGGAACTCATGTGAGGGCAACGGGTGAAATAGGATTACTGAAAATAATATCAGAATCTGGGATAGCGGCAGGTGTGCGGCGCATTGAAGCTGTCAGTGGCCGTGAAGCGTTTCGCAGATATCAGTTTGCCGAGGTCAAATTGCATGAAATTGCCGGCTTGCTCCGCTGTTCGGCAGACGAAAGTATGGACAGGATTGAGAGACTGCAAGCCAGAGTCAAAGAGTTGGAAAAAGATGTTGGTAATCTGAATGCCAGGTTGTCCTTAGCCAATCTTGATGCAGTTATCGAAAGCGCCAAAATGGTAAAAAACGTTAAGGTGGTTTCGGCGCAAATACCTCTTGATTCGGCAAAAACAATGCGTGAGGTTGGCGATCACCTGCGCGATAAAATGGGTAGCGGGGTAGCCGTTCTTGGAGGGATTCTCAATGGGAAGGTCTCTCTTCTCGTTATCGTCAGCAAAGATCTGATCGCTACTATAAAGGCTGGCAATATCATAAAGGATGTTGCGCAAATTGTTGGAGGGGGAGGCGGAGGTAGACCGGATATGGCGCAGGCGGGAGGATCAATGCCGGATAAACTGCCTGAAGCACTGCATGCAATATATGGGATTGTTGAAAAACACCTGGCATGAAACCGTTAGAAAGAAGTTTGTAACGATGTGACACAAAATTCATTTTTCTGCTGATTGATTGTGTAACGAATTAGCAATTTTAGCAGGAACTAATAGCGAAATAATGGGTTAAAAAAAGTTGACAGCCAAAAAAGAATGTAGTAGACAACTCCATGTTTAAATGAAGCTCGATTCATTTTTTTCAAAGAACCCATAAATATTAAGTTATTCAATAGCAAGGGGGCGCTAAATGATTACAGTTGACATCACCATGCCGATCCACATCCTTAACATTCTGTTTCTGATTGTGGTCCTTAACGCAGTTCTTTACCGCCCTGTGAGACGCATCCTTGCAGAGCGGAAACAGAAAATTACTGAATTAAACAACGATGTTGAAACATTTAATAAAAATGCGAAGTTAAGGGCTGAGCAGTTTGAGCAGAAATTCAGAGATGCACGTCGTAAAGCAAAAGCTGAATTCGATACGGCAAGAAATGAAGCTCAAGCGGCGGGTTCGGAGAAATTACAGCAGATCAGGAATGAATCCGATAAGGCAAAAGCTGCTCAATTGGGCACCTTGGCTGCGGATATTAAAGCTGCTGAACAGGCTTTAAAGGGACAGGTTGAAAGCTTTGCGACAGAAATGGCCGGTAAGGTACTCGGGAGGGCTCTGTAAAATGAAAAACAACAAGGGGTGGTCAAAGATTGCTTTAGCTGCTTTGGCTCTTGCAGCTGTTGTCGGAACAGCAGGAATCATTTACGCATCAGGCGGTGATCCGCATGCTGCTGAAGCGGCGGGAGAAGCGCACGGCGCTGCCTCCTCCCTGACAGGACCTCATGGGCCGCTGTCACCCGCGAAACTGAAAGATTTCGGTTTCAGGGTTATGAACTTCGCAGCTCTTATGGTGATCCTGATCAAGTTCCTGAAAAAGCCGATGGCGGACGCATTAAAAGGTCGTCAGCAGGGCATAGCTGCAGAATTTGAAGATCTTGAAGCGCGTCGCGCTGAGGCGGAAAGAAGCTATAAAGAATATGAGGCAAAACTTGCCGGCATAGATGATGAGCTCAAAAGCATGGTAGACAAAGCCATTGCCCAGGGCAAGGCAGAAAAAGAGCGCATCATTGAAGAGGCAAATCGTGCTGCTGATGGTATTAAACGTCAGGCTGAGATGGCTGTGCTTAATGAAGTTGCAGAAGCAAAACGTCGTCTGAAAACCGAAGTCGCTGAGCAGGCGGCTGTCATGGCGGAAGAAATCATCAAAAAGAATCTCCAGGACGCAGACCAGAACAAGCTGGTTGAGGATTACCTGACCAAATTGGGAGGTTTGAAGAAATGAAAAATGATATTCTGGCCAAACGTTACGCCAAGGCTCTTTTCATAGTTGGTAAAGAAGAAAATGCCTTGGATGAATATGCCAATACGCTGAAAGATTTTGCGGAACTCTATACGACACTGCCTGAGGTTCGCGATGGATTAACAAATAGGATGTATCCGGCCGACGTTCGTGAGAAGGTCATGGCTGCAATCGTTAAAAATGCAGGCGTCTCCCAGATTATGGGGAATTTCCTCAATTTGTTGGCGCAGAAGAATCGAGCTAATGTATTGCCTGAGATTGCAACAGCATTTCAGGCAATGGTTGATGTTGAAAGAAACGTCTGCCAGGGAGTAGTGATTACAGCCAAGGCACTTTCGCCTGAGCTATTAGAAAAAACAAAGCAAACTTTGGAAAAGATTACAGGCAAGCAAGTTGTTTTGAATACTGAAGTTGATGAGTCAATCATAGGCGGTATGATCGCGAAGGTTGGTGATATCATTTTGGATGGCAGCATCAAAACGCAGCTTGAGGGTTTAAAAGAGTCCATTAAAGGGAGTGAATAGGCAATGCAGATTAAAGCTGAAGAAATCAGTCAGATTATCAAGGGACAGATCAAAGATTATGAAACAAAAGTTGATCTGAGTGAAACTGGAACCGTAATTTCAGTTGGTGATGGTATTGCGCGTGTCCATGGTGTTGAAAATTGCATGGCCATGGAGCTCCTCGAGTTCCCGAACGGAATCCTCGGCCTCGCTCTGAACCTCGAGCAGGATAATGTCGGTTGCGCGATATTCGGCGAGGTAAAGTACATCAAAGAAGGCGATATCGTTAAGAGGACAGGCAGGATCGCTGAGGTTCCTGTCGGACCTGAAGTTGAAGGCCGTGTTATTGATGGTGTTGGGAAGCCTATTGACGGCCAGGGCCCGATCAACGCGAAAAAGTTTTCAAAAATGGAAGTTCTGGCCCCTGGTGTTATCGCCAGAAAAGGTGTACATGAACCCTGCTATACGGGTAGCAAGGCTGTAGACGCTATGACACCGGTTGGACGTGGTCAGCGTGAGCTCGTTATTGGTGACCGTCAGATTGGTAAAACAGCACTTTGTGTTGATGCAATCATAGCGCAGAAAGAAACTGATGTTCATTGTATTTACGTTGCGATCGGCCAGAAAAAATCAACCGTAGCCCTCGTTGTTGAAGCACTGAGAAAAAATGGTGCTATGGGGTATACAACTGTTGTTGCAGCGTGTGCATCTGACCCCGCTCCTATGCAGTACGTTGCCGCATTTACAGGTTGCGCGATTGGTGAATACTATCGTGATAATGGCATGCACGCATTGATTATTTATGATGATCTTTCAAAACAGGCTGTTTCCTATCGTGAGTTGTCACTTCTCCTTCGTCGTCCGCCAGGACGTGAGGCATACCCTGGTGACATCTTCTTCAACCATTCTCGTTTGCTTGAGCGTGCTTCAAAAGTGAGTGATGCCCTTGGAGCAGGTTCTCTTACGGCTCTGCCTATTATTGAGACCCAGGCTGGTGACGTATCCGCGTTTATTCCGACAAACGTTATTTCAATTACAGACGGTCAGGTTTATCTCGAACCAAACCTGTTCTTCTCAGGTGTTCGCCCTGCGATTAATGTTGGTCTCTCTGTATCCAGGGTTGGTGGTGCCGCCCAGGTAAAAGCTATGAAACAGGTTGCAGGTACACTTCGTCTTGACCTTGCTCAGTATCGTGAGCTTGCAGCATTCGCTGGTTTCGGTTCTGATCTTGATGCGGCAACTCAGGCTCAGTTGACCCGTGGTGCGCGTTTGGTTGAAATTCTGAAACAACCTCAGTACCAGCCATTATCAATGGAAAAGCAGGTTTCCATTATTTTTGCCGGCACGAAAGGTTATCTCGATAAACTTCCTCTTGATACGCTGGCAGATTATGAGCAGGATCTCTATGCATATATCAGCAGCAATGAACCTGCAATATTTGACACCTTGAAGGAAAAGAAGGTAATTGATAAAGCTCTTGAAGAAAAAATGCACAGTGCTATCAAGGCTTTTACAGAGACTTTCAAGGCATCCAAAGGAATTCAATAAAATCTGGAGTAACAAGACATGCCGAGTCTAAAAGATGTCAAACTGAAAATAACTGGTGTCAAAAAGACCGCCCAGATAACCAAGGCGATGAATATGGTATCATCGGCCAGGTTACGGGGGGCTCAGATGAAGATGGAGGCATTTCGTCCATATGCCGGTAAGTTTAACGAAGCACTGAGCACCATTAGTGGCAATATGAAATCCGGAGAGTTTGCACTCATGCAGGCTCGCGAGGTAAAAACAGTTGAAATAATATGTGTTACCTCGGACCGTGGTTTGTGCGGCAGCTTCAATGCGAATATTATCAAAAAGACTGAAAAAATGATAAATAAGCTTGAAGCTGAAGGAAAAAAAGTAACACTTGTTTGTGTAGGTAAAAAAGGAAATCGATATTTCCGTAAAAGTGGAAAAGTGCGGGAAAAATACATAGATATCATGGGCAATTTCCAGATGTTTAATGCTCGAGCTATAGCACAGGAAGTTGCTGCGAACTTTATATCCGGTGGTTCGGATGAGGTTCATATTATTTATGGTAGCTTCATCAGCGTTGGGCGCCAGGTTCCCACGGCTCTCCATTTTCTGCCGGTGAAAGCAGTAGAGACATCCAAAGAAGAAGGTGAAGTCAATACCGAAAAACAGGCAGGTGATTATATCTATGAGCCGAGTCCTGAGGAAATTATGGATGTACTTCTTCCTCTGTATACTAACGTTATGGTTTATAACGCCATGCTTGAAGTCGGTGCGAGTGAACATGCTGCTCGTATGACGGCGATGGATAACGCAACCAAAGCCTGTAAGGATATTATCAGTAACCTGACAATGGTATACAATAAGGCACGCCAGTCTGCTATTACCGGTGAGCTCATGGATATTGTAGGTGGTGCTGAAGCACTGAAAGGATAAGAGTAAAAATTTTGGAGTGGAGGGCAACCACCTCTTAAACGGAGAATTTTCTAGCTGCTGAGGAGGCAATTAGCCATATGAGTAATCAAAATGTAGGAAAAATCGTCCAGGTTATTGGACCTTGTGTAGACGTTGAGTTTGAACAGGGACAGCTTCCCAAAATTATGAATGCAATTTTTGTATCAAACCCCGGTATTAGTGCTGAGGCTGATAACCTGGTAATCGAAGTTGCACAGCACCTCGGTGATAATGTTTGTCGTTGTATTGCTATGGATCAGACTGACGGTTTGATGCGTGGTATGGACGCAAGAGATTCAGGCGCACCAATTGAAATTCCAGTAGGAGCTCCTTCTCTTGGTCGTATTATGAATGTTGTAGGACGTCCTGTTGACGGTCTTGGACCGATTAATTCCGACAAAAAAGCACCAATTCATAAACTTGCTCCTTTATTTACTGAGCAGGACACCGAAGTACACGTTCTTGAAACAGGAATTAAAGTTATTGACCTGCTCGTTCCCTTCCCCCGTGGTGGAAAAATGGGACTGTTCGGTGGTGCGGGTTGTGGTAAAACAGTTATCATGATGGAAATGGTTAACAACATTGCTATGCATCACGGTGGTATTTCCGTATTCTGCGGTGTTGGTGAGCGTACTCGTGAAGGAAACGACCTGTATCACGAGATGAAAGAGTCCGGCGTTCTTCCGAAAGCAGCTCTTGTATATGGTCAGATGACTGAGCCTCCCGGAGCTCGTTCCCGTGTTGCCCTTACAGGGCTGAGTGCAGCAGAGTACTTCCGTGATGAAGAGGGTCAGGACGTACTTTTCTTTGTTGATAACATATTCCGTTTTACCCAGGCTGGTGCTGAGGTATCCGCACTTCTCGGACGTATTCCTTCAGCTGTTGGTTATCAACCAACACTCGCTACCGACCTTGGTGCACTTCAGGAACGTATTACCTCGACAACAAAGGGTTCTATTACAGCCGTACAATGTGTTTACGTACCTGCTGACGACTTGACCGACCCTGCTCCTGCTACAACATTTGCTCACTTGGATGGTACCGTTGTACTTTCACGTCAGATTGCAGAGCTTGGTATTTATCCTGCTGTTGACCCGCTTGACTCTACTTCTCGTATTCTTGACCCGAACGTACTTGGTGAAGAGCATTATCAGGTTTCTCGGCAGGTACAGGTTACACTTCAGAAGTATAAAGACCTGCAGGACATCATTGCTATCCTCGGTATGGACGAACTTTCTGAGGAAGATCAGCTGCTCGTTGGCCGTGCTCGTAAGATTCAGCGTTATCTCTCCCAGCCTTTTACCGTTGCTGAGGTTTTCACCGGTATGAAGGGGGCTTATGTAAAGGTTGCTGATACAGTTCGCGGTTTCAAGGAAATTCTTGAAGGTAAACATGATGAACTTCCTGAAACAGCCTTCTATATGGTTGGTACCATTGAAGAGGCTGTAGAAAAAGCATCACGTGAAAAAGCAGCATAATTAATTAGGTTTTATTTTATTGAATGTGCTCCGCATGGAGCTACAACAAGTCAAGGTAAAGACCAATGGCTGAATCAATACAGTTGGAAGTTGTTACACCATCAGGTCCTGTTGTCAGCGATAAAGTTGAGATCGTCAGTGCCCCCGGTTACGGTGGTGACTTTGGTGTTCTTGCTAATCATGCCCCATTTTTGAGTACTATCAAAATAGGCAGTCTGATATACAAGAAGGATGGCAAGGATAATTACCTTATGGTAAGTGGCGGCTTCTGCGAAGTATCTAATAATAAAATCACCTTTCTCGTTGAATCAGCCGAATCCGGGCAACAGATCGATGTTGGCCGGGCCCTTCGTGCAAAAGAGAGAGCTGAAAAACGTATCGCAGAAGCTAAAACACAAGCAGAAAAAATTAACATGGTCCGTGCTCAGGCCGCTTTACAAAGAGCACTAGCACGCATAAGAGTTGCAGAAAAGCAGCCTAAATAATTCTGCACTTATTTAGTTTTTAAAAAAAAGGCTACCCTTTTGGGTAGCCTTTTTTTATTATACTTAGTTATTTTGAACCTAAATTGCCACCGAGGTTGGCTTCAATCACGAAATCGCCATATTCTGTGCTGAACGGAATAACTATTGTTGGTGCGTCTGAGTAATAAGAAATTTCGACATTTTTGCCTACTACCATGGTTGGTGTAGCCAAATTAAATTTATAATCAAGTTTTGCAAGCTGGGCCTTTGCACCACCACAAATCATGTTTGTCAACTCCCCGACTGCATCAATAATATCTTCATCTACTTGTAATTTGGGTGGCTCCATTAACATGTTTGCAACGACATGTAAAATACAATTTTCAGAAAAACTGAGTATCATACATCCTGAAATTTCGTCAGAAACCATGCCGATGATACCCGTTACTTCTCCATAAGTAAGTGAATTACTCTTTAATTTTGGCTCATTGGGCTTCGCCTGTGTCTGGCACATTGTTTCAAGAACATTTTTTGTGGCATTTAAAAATGGATTTATGAATTCTGCTCTCATCGGTTATCCTGAATAGGTAATGTGAAATTCGTATGGCAACGGAACATTTTGCGCCGCTTGACACTAAAAAATTATATCACATCATTTTTCATATTCAACATTGGTAATATCTTAACCAAAGAACGTTTAAGCTACCAACTTCGAATCTATTGACGGTTGAAATGACTTTAGAAACATATTAAATAAGCTACGAATTTGTTACTGTTGATCAGAAATGTTTCTTTAATTGAGCGTTATCCTGAAGGAAAAAGTTAATGCAACTAAAAGAGCGACTTGCCATACCTAGACAAAAAGTCCCGGAACTTGAAGTGGTGAAAAGAATAATAAATTTTGACGAAGTCTGTCAGGGCTATGATGAGGAAACTGCGATAAAGGAGGCAAACCGCTGCTTGCAGTGTAAAAAACCTACTTGTCGGCTGGGTTGTCCTATCAACAACAATATCCCCCGTTTTATTAAATATTTACGGAACCGGCGCTATGAGGAAGGGTACTGGTGTATTCGTGAAACAAGTTCTCTTCCATCTGTATGTTCGCGGGTTTGTCCACATGAATTTCAATGTGAAGGAGCATGTATCCGCGCTAAAAAAGGTGAAGCCGTTGCTATAGGTTTACTTGAGAGATTTCTGGTGGACTGGATGGTTTTGCATAACAAGAATCTTGCTGTTCCCTGCGCATTGCCGAAGAATAAAAAAGTGGCTATTATCGGTTCTGGTCCTGCCGGGATGACTGCTGCTTATAACCTTGCCCACGATGGTTATAACTGCACCATATATGAAAGTCTGCCTGTTTATGGAGGGATGCTTACTGTTGGTATACCGCCCTACCGATTGCCTCGCAAAATTATTAACGCTGAATTTGAATCACTAAAAAATTGTAGTGTTACTGTGGTCACGGATTTTACGGTTGGCAAAGATTTGTCCCTTGATGAACTTAAATCACGGAAAGGCTTCGACGCTGTTTTTTTAAGTGTTGGAGCGCATAAAAGCCGGAAACTTTTAATTGAAGGAGAAGATCTTAATGGTGTTATACACGGTGTTGATTATTTGCGCCGTGTTTGCCTAGGTGAGAAAGTTGACCTCGGGTCTAAAGTTGTTGTCGTTGGAGGGGGTAATGTCGCTATTGATGTTGCGAGAACTGCTCTGAGAACCGGTTCAAGGGATGTCTTCATACTTTACCGTCGTACTCGTAAGGAAATGCCTGCTGCAGCGGCTGAAATTCATCATCTTGAAGAAGAAGGAATTCATATAGAGTTTTTAGCATCTCCTATCAAAATTCTTGGAGAAAATGGCAGGGTGAAAAGCATTGTATGTCAGAAGATGACCTTAGGTGATTGTGATGCATCAGGGAGATGCCGCCCGATTGTGCTACCTGATGCCAATTTCGAAATTGAAGCAGACGCGATAATTCCGGCTATAAGTCAGTTTGTTGATCATACAGCTGACAGCAATCTCCATATCGAACGAAGTGGAAAAGGAACATATGTTGTTGATCCCGAGACACTACAAACATCAATTCCCTGGATTTTTTCAGGTGGAGATTCCGTTCTCGGCCCGCAAACTGCTGCAAAAGCCGTTTATCAGGGAAAGGTTGCGGCTGAGTCAATTAAATTGTTTTTGGAAGGGAAAAACCTGAAAGAAAACAGAAAAGTGCGTATTCTGACGTAATTACATGAAGTAATGAGGGAATATGACAGTTTTTTATAGTAAAAAAGAACGAATCGGCGAACTCCTTGTACGCCGGGGTAAGTTATTGCCTAATCAACTGGAGCGCGCCCTCACCCATCTTGAATCTGTCCCGCAGGGACTGGGAGAAATACTTGTATCATTAGGTTTTATCAGCGAGGAAGTGTTACTCGAAGGTCTCGCTGAGCAACTTGAACTATCTATATATGCGGCCCGCGAGGATGATATATTTCTTCCTCCTAATGCCGCTGAAATCTTTCTCCGCGAACATCCATTTGTCCTTTTAAAACGGGAAAAACAAACTATTCTCATTTGTAACGACCCGCTGGATAGTGACATACTTTCTTACGCAGAAATTCAGATATCTGAACCATTTGAAATACAACTAGCCTTGGAAGCTGACGTAAGAAAATTGATAGATGAGCACTACGGTATAGGCCTCAAGGAAACGGAAAACGATAAATATATAGTTGATGAAGCTGATATTGATAAATTGAAGGATATGGCATCCGAAGCGCCGGTTATCAAGTATGTAAACAATATCATTGATACTGCGGTCAATCGGAGGGCAAGCGATATCCATATTGAATCGTACGAGGGGACACAGCTGGTTCGGTTTCGTATCGATGGAATTTTGCTCGATTATGAAATGCCGCCTGCCAGCATGCAGGCTGCTATTATTTCAAGGATAAAATTACTGGCGGCACTTGATATAGCGGAAAGACGCATTCCTCAGGACGGCAAAATTTCCATGCGAATAGGAGGCAAGGAAATCGACTTGCGTGTTTCAACAATGCCAACAGTCTTTGGAGAAGGGGTCGTTATTCGAATATTAGAAAAAGGTGCTATCATCCTTGATTTGGAAAATTTGGGGATGGGAGAAAAGATTGAGCAGCAGTTTAAAAAAATAATTTCTTTTCCAAACGGCATAATTCTTGTGACAGGTCCGACTGGTAGCGGCAAAACAACGACACTCTACTGCGCATTAAACCAGATAAACACGGGAAACAATAAAATCATTACGCTGGAAGATCCGGTTGAATACCAATTAAAGGGAATCAATCAGACACAGGTTCGACCCGAAATCGGTCTAAGTTTCGCAAAAGGACTGAGAGCAATTGTTCGGCAGGATCCAGATATAATCATGGTTGGCGAAATACGGGACCTCGATACCGCAGAAATCGCCGTTCAATCTTCGTTAACAGGACACCTGGTTTTCAGTACTCTTCATACAAATGATTCCCTTTCGGCCGTAACGAGGCTGGTTGATATAGGAGTTGAGAATTTTCTTATTTCTTCGTCTTTGCGTGGTGTACTCGCACAGAGACTCGTACGGCGAATATGCAGATATTGCAGTAAATCTCTCGGAAAAATTTCAGAACATCTCGGTTATATACCTAATGGCGAAGATTTCGAGATACATGGCGGGTCAGGATGTCATAAATGTTCAGGTAGCGGATACAGTGGAAGAATTGGTATTTACGAACTCCTTGTCATGAGTGATGGACTCTGCCGTGCGGTTGCCAAAAAGAAAGATCTCACTGAATTGAAAAAAATTGCTGTTGCCGAGGGATTCAAAGAAATGTTTCATGACGGCATACAAAAGGTCAGGGAGGGCAAAACAACGCTATCTGAAGTTATTCGGGTAAGTCGGGGTGCAACGAATGCCGCTTTATAAATATACTGCTGTAGATAATGATAACACCGTCAAGGAGGGTGTTATTGAGGAAACCGATAAAGACTCGGCAGCAAAAAAGCTGATTTTGCAGGGTATTCGCCCTATTGAAATAAAAGCATATACGCCGGGGCAAAAAAAGCGGGTAGCTTTACCAAATATTTTCAGTTTTCAGCGGGAGAAGATTTCCCGTATGGAAATTGAATTTTTTACAAAACAAATTGCCATGTTGTTGAAGGCTGGTTTATCACTTGATGCAGCACTGCGCGTCATGAAAAACCATAGTCAGAAAAAGGCGTTCAGAGATTTCTGCGGTGCGATAGAAAGAAAATTGAAAGAGGGGAAATCCTTTTCGCAGGCTTTAAGCGATTTTCCATATTTCAGCCCAATGTACATCAACATAGCAAGGGCTGGCGAAGAAGGTGGAATCCTGCCTGCAATGCTGACAAGAATATCAGAATATCAAGCTACATTCCAGGAACTGCGGCAATTTATCATTTCAGCATCTGTCTATCCACTTATTCTTCTGACTGTCGGCATAGCGGCAATAATCATACTGATCACCAAAATTTTGCCGAGGTTTGAAGTTCTTTTCCAGGGTATGGGGCATAAACTTCCAGGGCACGTTGCTTTCCTAATGAGCTCAGCCTCTTTTGTAACAAACCATTATATCATTGTTGCTGCGGTGATTTGTGTTCCGATACTGATTTGTGTCTGGTATCTGAAACAACCTGAAGGCACACGAATGTTTCAGCGGCTTTCTCTCAAGGTTCCGGGTCTAGCCGGGTTAATCTGCGAGCTGGAAACGACACGAATATTCCGCACTCTGGAGGTGCTTGTAAATAACGGTGTTCACTTAGCAACAGCATTGCGAATAAGTTCGGGAATAGCCGTTAATTACCGTTTTCAGAATTTACTGCACAGAGCAACTGAGGCATTGAAGGAAGGTCAGCGAGTCAGCACAAAACTGAAGGGTGAGAACTTGCTGCCTTCACTTGCTGTTGATCTTCTCTCAATCGGTGAAGAATCGGGAAGAGTAGGAGAAGTATGCGGTCAGATAGCAGATCATTATGATCAACAGCTGCGAAGCAGAATAAAGCGGCTCATATCGCTTATTGAGCCGGCGTTTATCCTCGCCATAGCATTGATAGCGGGGTATGTGGTGATCTCGATGTTAACGGTAATCTTGAGCATTAATGATATAGCGGGTTGATGTGGGTATACGTGGAAATAACCTCTTTTGGGTGCATGAGCGAAAAGAAGAGGGATTCACGCTATTTGAGCTACTGATCGTTCTTGTAATGATTGGTTTTATGGCGGGAATAGCTGTACCCTCAATGAGTAAATTCATTGCCGCGCTGGAATTTAAAAAACAGGTAGGCGAGATAATGGCCGAGTTACGGTTTGTCCGGCTCAAAGCAGTTGTCTCCGGAAGAAAAATTAAGATACGGGTGGTAGACAATGATTTAGTTTTGTTTGCGGAAGACCTAAAACAACAAAAACTGAGCCTTGACATTAATCCGGATAGCAGACTTTCAATGTACCCGCCCGAGATAGTGTTTACCCCTCAATCAACCGTCACACCTGCCACAATTTATTTTTCAGCCGACAGCAGGGGCAGCGAGATAGCCTTGGATCCTTTAACGGCTCTACCTGTGGAACGATAATACTATAACCTGCCTACTACATAGCTCATTTTTATGTGACGAGAGATAAAACAGGGGAAATAATGCCAAAAGACGGTGAAACATACCATGCAACACAAAAAGGTTTCAGCCTTTTTGAGGTAATAATTGCCGTTCTGCTACTGGCTATCATTTCCTCAATGATGTATTCAATTTTGAATGTCAGTCTTCGATTTGCAGAAAAAGGGGAAAAACATATTCTTCTGCTGGCACGAAAGCAAGGGCTTATAGGCCTGCTGCAAAGGCAGATAAAAAACAGCTGGTATGATGAACAAAAGAAAAAGGTAGACATCATCGCCGATGATACAACGTTGCGAATTACAACGCGGGAACCTCTTTTGTATCCAGAGGCTGGAATAGTAGTAGCTTTTTATCGCTATGACTTGGGAAGCGAAAAGCTTTATTATCTCGAAAAAAGGGATTTTTATAACATTGATTACAATGAGAATTACATTCCTGAATTAGATGAAATGCAGATTCTTGTGGAACAATGCCCCCCGCTTTCATTTGCATACGGTGCAAATGAAAGCTCAGTCACCGTCTATTACAGAGACAAAGAGTATACCTTTAGTCCCTGGTGTCAGATAGAGACACGAATGAATTCAATATGACACTAAATGTAAAGGGCAGAAATTTTATTTTACATCAGGATGGATTCACCCTGCTCGAAGTGGTTATAGCCGCTTTGATACTTGCTCTTGCATATGTAGCTGTTTTGCAGAATTTTTCATTTTCTCTCAAAAATATAAATAAAATCGAAAAAACACGCGATATGCTGTTCGATGAATTGATCAGTTTTAGCAAGGAAATAAAATTTGTGGGCATAAATCCGCTTAATGAAGAAAAAGATGTGATGAAAGGAGACATATTTTTGGAAGGTGAAAATTACCGGCTTGTAATTGTTAAAAGCAAAAGCGGTGAACTGGTAACACTTCAAGTACAGCCCAATCTTTAATATGGCTGAAATATGCCGGGAAAAAATAAAAGACAGCTAAAAGGCGAAAACAGGGCACAAGATGGATTTGCACTGGTAATTGTCGTTGTAATAATGCTTTTGATCTCATTTCTTGCTGTAGAGCTAATTCTAAGTGTCAGGACAGAAATGAAAATCGCCATGAATGAAAAGTCACAGGC
>QKJV01000318.1 GCA_003249165.1 Desulfobulbaceae bacterium
TCTTGTAACATCCCAGTATTAAAAAAAATGATAATGGACATCTCATTTTACTGTCAGACAGGAAACGTCCAGTTTCTCCGGATGTGAAAAAAGCAAATCGTTTTAGTATTTCCCCTTTGCATTTAAAATTTAAAACAATCACTCATTGTTTCAATGAGGTGTTTTTTGGGTTTTTTCCAAGTTGTCCGGTGCCGCAGGACAAGGAGTCGCCATCACTCAAAGAGAACGGATATCGGTGAAACCGATAAATCCGGATATCATTTCGAGGTAAGGTTCCTAAAAATGTATATCAACCATCAGCGTTCCTGGTGGGATTCTCCAGCGTTTGCCCATCAGCAGGCCTGAATCCCGTTTCCCCGGATTAGAGCTGGAAGTAAGTCCTGGCTGGGCAATAATATCAATTATTGCTTCAATCGATATGTATAGAAAAATTCTACCTGCCACTGGAGACAACTATTTTGTCAGAGATTTTTAACTGATCGACAGCCTCGGCCATCTTGTGGAAAAAAATCATTATTTCATTGACTTGGGCGAATGTGAAGTATTTTCCTCATAATTTCCCCCTTGCCTGTTAATAAATTATCGTTTTTCTGGAACACTACTGGATAATTGTTTCCGTTGAGCAAAATACCTGTCAGATTGAAGAGCTTACATTGATATCGAGAAACAGGATAATGCAGGTTTGCATAACCACTATATTTTGTTTGAGTGGCATATAGCTTGCTCAATTTACAAAACAGACTATTTCACCATAGGAATCAAGTCGTTAAAAGATTTCTCAATTGCATGGTGAAAATTGGATAGCCCAATGTCGAGCGCTTTGCATGTTGCACGTTATTCCCGGAGGAAGCGAGATCCGGCTGTTATCCTTTGTTTACTTTTTTGTGCCTGAGCCGCCTGTATAAGGTTTCTTACAATTTTCTTGATGCGGGAAACGTATGTCCAGAGATGAAAGAGATTCCTGTGCAATTGTTGCCTTTATCGACAAGAAAGGTCATTCCAGCCACGCCAATATTGTCCGTACCATTGATGCGCTACGAAAAATGGGACACCGATCCGGAGATATCAACGGTGAAGGGGATGGTTGTGGAATTGTAACGGATATACCGCGGGAGATATGGGCCAGACGTCTGTCTGAGTTTGGTCTGAGTCCGCATCTTGCCGAGTCAGGACATTTTTTTGTCGGGCATCTTTTGTTGCCCGCACCGTTCAGATCTCAGTCGGGACAGATTCTCAACCGGGTGATGACGCTTTTTGCAAAACACAGGATTGACCTGCTAACAGAGTGGTCCGGCAACAGCAGAAATGACCACCTGGGACCCCGCGCCAGAGCCGAAGCCCCACTTTTCTGGCAGATAGGCGGCGTCATTCGTGATGGCAGCGGGAAAAGTCTGCGAAAAAGACTCTTCCGCCTGCAGCTCGAGCTCGAAAAAAAAATTCAGGAAATTCATACTGCCTCTCTGAGTCTTGATACGGTGGTGTATAAACTGCAGGGAGCGCCTGACCTGCTGCCACGGGTTTATCCGGAACTGCGTGATAAAGATATGCGCTCGGTCATGACTCTTGGCCACGGGCGGTATTCCACCAATACCCTGCCTACCGTGACACGATCACAGCCATTTTCCCTGCTCAGCCATAACGGCGAGATAAATACCATCGAACGTCTGCGCAGCATCGGCCGGACCCTTAGCATAGAGCCGGTGCCAGACGGGAGTGACTCGCAGGATCTCAACAGGATTATCGAAGGGTTGGTTAATCTGTTTGATCTCGATATCATTGAGGCAATGGAAATGGTCTTTCCGGCAATTTACAGTGAAGTGAGGTATTATCCGCAGGATGTCCGTAGTGTGTATGATTTTTACCGCTGGTTTTTTCCCTGTTCCGCCCAGGGGCCGGCCGCTGTGCTGGCGCGTTGGGGCGATGTCTGCCTTGGCAGTGTCGATGCCATGGGATTGCGTCCTCTATGGTTCGGCGAGAGCGATTACAACTATTTCCTCTCATCGGAAAAGGGGGTGGTGGATCTAGAACACATGATAGGAGATCCGCGTCCACTCGCGCCGGGAGAAAAAATTACTATCACCGGTGGACCCGGCAGACAGGCGGATGTGTGCACTTATGACGTTATTCAGCAGAAACTGGTAAAGCTTTTTGCTCGGCGCCGAATTGCAAAATATCTGGGGGCACTGCACCATGGTTTGCCTGCTTTGCTAAAAAAATCTGCAGTGAAGAATAAGATCAATGAAACGGGAAATGCTCCTCCGGTTGCAGAGCCGTTTTTTCCCAACCGGCATTGCTTGGAGGCCTTCGGCTGGCGTCATTATGAATTTTCCTTACGTTGCCGGGTTGCCCGTGAGGGAAGGGAGGTCGTCGGCTCAATGGGCTACACCGGACCACTTGCAGCGTTTGTTCCGCAGTCGTTGCCCAATGTAGCCGATTACTGCAAGGAGAATGTGGCTGTTGTTACAAATCCGGCCATCGATAGAGAGCGGGAAGCAGAGCACTTTTCCACCATGGTGATTCTCGGTCGCAGGCCTGCAGTGCATGTCGAAAAAGAGGCAGCACCACTCGGTCTTCAACTGGGCACTCCGTTGCTGCTTGGTGCACGTGCCCTGGATGGTCTTATCCCTCTTGATGTATGCCGGCAGATCAGCCGTAAATTTAATACCTGCCCTTTTGAGGACATTGTTGATTTTTTTTCCTGCCAGCAGCACGATCCTGATCTGGTGCGGGTATTGGATGCTACTTTTACTCTCGAGTCCGGGCTTGATTCCACTCTGGAACAACTTGCCATCGATGCACAGCAGGCGGTCAAATCAGGAGCGCTTCTTCTTGTGCTGGATGATTCGAGAAGTTTTACAGAAAGCCGGGTGTTTATCGATCCCGGTCTGCTGACAGCCTATCTGCATGAATCCCTGATTAAAACCGGCCTGCGCCGGGAAACTGCTCTTGTTGTAAAGTCAGGTGCCATCCGTAATCTTCATGACATAATGTTTGTACTGGGCCTTGGCGCGGACGCCGTCTATCCCTATCTGCTGTGGAGGGTGTCCGCAGGCTGTGCCGATGAAAAATTGGACGCGAACCGTGCCGTTGAGAATACTTTTGCTGTCTTACAGAAGGGAATGGAAAAGGTCATGTCCACCATGGGCATCCATGAAATCTGCGGCTATGGCCGGATTTTTTCAGCCATCGGTCTCCGGACCGATTTTGCCTCCATCATGTTGCTGACAAATTTTTGTTCGTCTCCAAACTCTGGCCTGGGACTCGACTCTTTGGAAGAAATGGCAGCGCAACGTTATGCCCGCGCAACTTCCGTTGAGAAGGAAGATACTGTTTACCGGGACGTTGAACGCAATCCAAGGATCGGCCGTATCATCAGAAATGCAGCCCTGGCAAAAATCGGCTATCTGGAGATGGCGGAGGAGCTTAATAAAATCGCTGAGAATATTCCCACCGGCATCCGCCATCTGTTCCGTACAAAAGCAGCCCCTCCTGCCCGGCAATTGACCATGGAGGAGGTTGATATTTCAGTAGGAAGTCATGCCATGCCGCTAGTCATTGCCGCCATGTCATTCGGTTCACAGGGAGAAAATTCTTTTCGAATCTACGCCGAGGCAGCGCTCCGAGCAAACATTATCTGTATGAACGGTGAAGGTGGCGAAATCCCGGATATGCTCGGGCGTTATCGACACAACCGCGGCCAGCAGATAGCCTCTGGCCGTTTCGGGGTGTTCATAAGCTTTCTTAATTCTGCGGATTACCTGGAAATCAAGATAGGACAGGGAGCCAAACCCGGAGAAGGGGGACATCTGCCGGGCAACAAGGTTTCCGAAATGGTTGCCCTCGCCCGGCACTGCAAACCTGGCATCACCCTGATATCCCCATCCAACCATCATGATATCTATTCCATTGAGGATCTTGCCCAGATTATCACCGAGTTGAAAACCGCAAATCCGCATGCCAGGATTTCCGTCAAAATTCCGGTAAGCAGTGGGGTGGGCACCATTGCTGTTGGTATTGCCAAGGCTGGTGCGGACATCGTGAACATCAGCGGTTACGAGGGCGGTACCGGAGCCGCCCGGGAACATGCCAAACGGTTTGTCGGGTTACCTGTTGAAATTGGGGTCAGCGAGGCGCATCGTGCACTTCTTGAATCAGGCCTGCGCTCAGAAGTCGAAATATGGGCTGACGGAGGCATACGCAGCGGCGACGATATTCTGAAGATGATTCTTCTTGGGGCTAATCGTGTAGGTATTGGCACTGTCGCGCTCATGGCTATCGGCTGTATCAGTTGCCGGCAGTGCCACCTGGACCGGTGTCCCAGGGGAATATCAACCCAGCTGCAGACCAAGGAAGAGGCCATCGCCAGAGGCATAAAGGGGTTTGTTCCTCGGATAGTGGAAGAGGAAGCGGAAAACCTGACGCGTCTGCTTGGTGCTTTTGCCGATGAACTGCGCATGCGGACTGCCGCTCTGGGCGAGACATGTCTGCAGAACCTCGTCGGCAGGACAGAGTTGCTAGAGCAATACCGTTTGCGGGAGAGGCTCGATGCGAGCGATATTCTCCGTAAAACGGATTTCTCCATTGACAACGGCCGTCATCCCGGGCCGCAGATCATTAGAAA
>QKJV01000060.1 GCA_003249165.1 Desulfobulbaceae bacterium
TGTGGCCTACTGACCCTGTTGCCCCCTGATTTTGATGAGCTGCAGGGCTTCTCCGAGGTACCGGATGATCTTTTTACCTTACTCTGGCAAGGCGCTTATCCGAGGATCTATGACCATAACATTCCGGCCCACCAGTGGCTGGCCGACTATATCGCCACCTATGTGCAGCGTGATGTCCGTCAGGTCATGAATGTCGGTGACTTGCTGACTTTTTCCAGCTTTCTCAAGCTCTGTGCCGGGCGCACTGCACAGGAGATCAATCTTTCGTCTCTGGGGAGTGATGCCGGGGTTTCCCATAATACGGCAAAATCCTGGTTATCTATTCTGGAGGCGAGTTATATCATTCACCGGATACCAGCCTGGCATGTCAACATCCGAAAGCAGATAGTGAAGGCACCCAAGCTTCATTTCCTGGATACCGGGCTGCTTTGCCATCTTTTACAGATCAGAGAGCCTGGACAACTCCGCTTACATCCTCTACGAGGAGCTATTTTTGAAAGCTGGGTGGCGTCGGAGCTGTATAAAGCACTCGCCCACCAGGGCGAGCAGCCGATTCTGCACCATTATCGTGAAAGCCGCGGGTTGGAAATGGATATCCTGGTCCAACGTGGTGATTGTCTGCATGCCGTGGAGGTCAAATCTGCCGCAACGGCAGCTCCAGATTTTTTCAAGGGATTTAAACAGATTGCCGCGAGAATACAGACAGCCGGCCTGTCCCTGCATCTGGATAATGTGGTGGTCTATGGCGGCGATACATCGTCTCAGCGTTCAACGGCAAGGCTGCTCGGCTGGCGGGATGTGGGTAATATTTTGCGTCAGGCGGAATGACAGCAACCGGGCAGGCACATTTTTACTTATGTATGCTGAGCATCAGGAAACATCTTAACTTGTTGTATGCGATTTCAGACCAAGGATTGCCACGATTTTTTCAATCTGAATTATGGCCGGGATGTGGATGCATATCAGAGTTGCCGGCCATTTTTCTATAGAACCCCCAGCAACCTGCGCTGGAGGAACGTTTGCATATCACGCCGACCGTCAGCAATGAGATAGACATAGACATTTGCTTTGACAATCCGATAGATGATACGATATGGCTTAAAAAAAATTTCCCGATAATCACGAATTCCCAAAGCCATCAGTTCTTTCGGGTACCCTCCCCGCTCAGGCAATTCGCTCAAACTGACAAATTTTTTCCGTCAAGCACATACTCCGCATTATTTGCCGAGTCATGTTCTGATATGTATGTGTAGATGTCTTTGAGGTCAGCAGCAGCGTCTTCGGTGAGTAGAACTGTGAAAACCACTAAATCGATTCCTTTTTTCTACGAAGACGGTTTATTGCTTCAGTTGCTGAAACTACTTTTCCTTCTTCAATCTGACGACTCCCAAGGGCAAGAATTTTAAGCAAAGCCATGGTTTCTTGGGTTTCCTCGTAACTCTTAATACTTTGGATAATGACTTTCGCTTCTCCGTTTTGGGTAATGATAAGCGGATCACCTTTTTTTTCAAAATTTCGGATGATATCAGCAGCATGAGCTTTCAAGTAGCTGATCGGCTTAATTTGGTCAGATAATCTCATTAGTCGCCTCCTTGCAAAGGATATAAGACCATATTAAAGCCAAATTCAGTCACACGTCAACAAGGTTTTTAGAAAGATGAAAAAAAGGAAGCGGAATCCGCCTATTGCCGCCTGTGCCCGGCCTGCTCATGAAGAAAATTAATTTGCTGATTTGCTTAAATAAAAAACATAACTCTTGGTAACATACCCAATAGAAGCAACGGGACTTGGAAAAACATATTGTCGTTACTCAAAAAAACGTTGTTTCACCAGTATTGGCAATTGAAGAGACCCCCTGCAAAAACGCTTCACTGACTTGATTAATTTGTTAGCCGTAAACTTATATGGTCGCTTTAATCTCGCCATGGGTGTACCTAAATCTCTTGTGATTGAAACAAGCTGGTGACACAAGTGTTTTTTTTAACCGAGCAAAAAGTGACAATTATTACAATGATAACATAAAAATACAGGAGATGCATGATATGCAAACAGCAGTGAAAACCGAACGAATCACCATATTAGGAACGCCTGATTTCAAGGATTTCTTGACTCGGGAAGCGAAGAAAGAAGGAATAAGCTTGTCAGAACTCGTCCGGCAGCGTTGCGAAAAGAAACCGCCAAGCAACGAAGACGAAGAGCTGTTAGAAGCCCTGGTTGAAGAAGTTCGGACGGCGACCGCCAGAGCTAAAGTTTCTTTAAAAAAAGGATTGGATGAGGCAGAAAAAGTATTAGCTGAAATAAGGAGAGCTGCTGTGTGAGCGCATTAAAAGATGTCATATCAGCAATGAAAGAAGTCCTTGCTATTAACCGATAAAATGGACCGGGCAGGAAAGGTGCTTACCGAAATAGCCAGTGAATTGCGCGATCATGACCGGCGATTAATCCGATTGGAAACGATGGTCGAAATTGCTAAAAATCAAACTCGAATAACGGATGAACCAAAATAAAGAGTATTCCCTGTGATATTTTCAGCAGCTTTTCGCTTAGAAGAACCGCAAGAACAAAACCCGCTGAATTTGCCGATTTCCCTTTGAAGATCATCCTGAGCAGTCCTGATGTAATCGGTTCCTGCACCGAAGCCAGCAATGAATCAAGTTGCACCAGAGAAATCCAATCCTTATTAAAAATGTCCTGCCCTGTATTGTCGGTCAGGCAGAGGAATATCTCATCCTCCTTGCATCCGATCTTATAGGTTAAGGTGGAACGGCCTGACAAAGATGAACAATTTCCTGTTTTCAAAATTTTCATAATTTAATTTCTTCTTTCATTGTTTTAATCCTTTCATATAAGATGATTAAATAATCTCAATTGTCCAGTCCCATCTCATAAATGAAAAAAAGACATTGACTCTGAATATTACCAACTCACCCTTTCGAGATGACATCTGAGTTACAATCAGCATAGGCACAGCTCCACACTACACATGCTCCTTGTTTGTGTGTGTTCAAAATGAAAAGTTACTTACAGACTGCGGGTAATTTCCCAGGCATCGAGACCCATATCGATGTAGTCGCGTTCATCCAAATTGTGACTGATGGCAACTTTGACTTCATCGCGTGCCAGGGATAAATCCTCCAGGGACAGGGTAAGTGCCTCCTCTCCTAAACGAGTGGCTATGGCTGACAAAACCGTATCCATGGTGATGGCATAAAGGATCTCAGAAGGGTTAACGGTTAATTTGAAAAGTTGAGTGACGATTTCATTGTTTTGCATAAGCTGCTCCTTTTGGTTTGGGGAATAAAAAAAAAGCCCCATCGACCTGATTGGCCAATAGGGCTTTGATGTAACAGTTTATTGTGAATAACGAATAAGGTTAGATTGTGAGAGCGCAAAGAACCACAATCTGAACCGTTACCAATCGTTTAAGATGGACGCCGTTCACAGCGGAACTTAACCTCAGATTAGCGGGGGAAAAATATGTATCTAAATCGACCATATTTTAACAAACAAATTCCAGAATTAGAAAAAATTACATCTGAGAATTGGTCATCAATTCCCGTTCTCACAGGCATTTTTTCTGAACTTAACTACAGAGCGAAACACCGAGACAATGGTCTCAAAAAACGCCCAAAGCTACTTAAAAGTAGAATTCAGGACAGAATCAAATACTTAAATTTTGGAATAAGTTTTGGAAATGGAAAAAACAACATGACAATACGTAGAGATGAAAACAATGTTATCATCAACGCTGACGAACTAAATGTCGATGATGTTGCCAATGAACATGTCCTCTGCCCAGCATGTAAGGATTTTATTTTTAAACAGTGGCCATTAGGCTGGGATGCTCATTCAGCCCATAAGTGCGCTGGTATAGCCGGAACTAATGAAAAGTCTCGAAAATCCGCATTCAAGTTTCGATATCAGCATCTTTTTAGATGAACACTAATCATGAAATTACAATACTTTGGCGACTCAAAAGACAGTTTCAAGTGGGATTACCACGACTATTTGACTAATGCCCTTGGGTTCAAGGTTTTGAATATTCTGCTCATGATGACCTATGACGACGATACAAATGAAGGAAAAACCAAACCAGATTGGTTTCCTGCAAGGAGCGAAATAGTACAATTTTGTCATGAATTGCGGGCTGAAAGAGATATTTCAAAAATAATATCCCTCCCAAGCAAAACTGGTGCTTCTTATAAAGTTAATCTCCATAAGCCAGAAAATTATATTTCAAAAAATGACCGAAATTCATTTTGTTCAGACATATCGAATCATTGTGACCAAGTAGTATTTCTTGACCCAGATAATGGTATGGAGCCAGAAAAAAAATACAATGAAAAACATATCAGTTATTCCGAGCTGTCCATAATCCTGGATCAAATTTCAAATAACTCAGTAATTTCTGTATTCCAACACTTCCGAAGAAAAAAATTCAAAGACGACTTTGCACGAATCAAAGAAAGGCTTTTAGTAGTGATCCCAACTGCACACGTTACTGGTATTTTCTGGCATCAACTCATGTTTGTGGTTCTTGGAATGTCAGAAACGACAATAAATAAAATCAGGGAAATAAACTGTGTTTACAAAAGGTCTTATCCTGTTGAAATAATAGAATGAATACACAAACAATTGCTTGTTGCATTAATAAAGTACCTTGCATGTGTTTTTGCTCATTCCGCTGACTGTGCTATGTTTCATTAGAGAAAAAGGTGAAAGAAATGAAGAAGATACTTCTTGCTGTCCTACTGGCGATACTCGCGACATCAGCATATGCGGGAAAAACATATACACAGAGCCAACTCAATCACATGGTTAACAGCGGCCATTACCCTGATCAAGGTTCAGTGATAAACACACAGACAAAATCAATATCGTATTCTGCATGCAAGGTCGAGGTTGAAAATGTCATGTCGCAGTTACGCGGCTCATATCCAGTCAAGATAATTGTTAATACAAATATTCTTTACACTGTCAAAGCATGGACTAATGATGGGGCAATTACTGTAAGCTGCTCGGGTCCGGACCATAAAATGGTGATCACGCAAGCCACATACCGTTAAATCTTCTAACTGGGGAAATAATAATCATAAGAACATTAATAATCTGCGTTTCGGTAATACGATGTCACAAGAACAATTACAAGCTATAACTATTGAATGTCCACATTGTTCAAAAGAGAATAATTTTGATATTAATGCTGCAGTGAAGTGTGAGCATTGTAAAAAAGAAATAACAGGCTTTAGGTATTCAAAAGAAGTCAAATCTAGTCTATCTGGTTTTATCGTAGGTGCTTGTATAATTGCTGGTGGACATATTGCTGCTGATCATATTTTTGAGAAAAATCGATATCCTATTTCAACAGAATATTCGATAATTGAAAATTGTATTTCTTCGTATAATAGACCATTAACAACAAGACAATTCAGCGAAAAAAGAAAAGTATGTCAACAAGTGTTAACAGAAACACAAGAAGAATTTGATTACAAAAAATTTGAAGAAGATCAAAATGGTTTTCTTTCCAAATTTGAAAGCATTGCGCTTCGCTATTAAATTAAAAAAACAGGGGTAGGATATTTTCCATACCCCTGTTTCATAGAGTTATTTTTTTCTAGTGAACCGCCCCGGGATTGCCGGAGACTCCAAAGTTTGAGAGAATG
>QKJV01000206.1 GCA_003249165.1 Desulfobulbaceae bacterium
CATAGCTGAAGCATGAATTTAAGAATTAGATATAGCAACAGTTGTAAGGATCTTTGAAAAAATAGTTTCTAAAATTAGGACTGGACAGGCATTAGCCGGCTGTGATATGCTAGACTTGGAAAGGTAGGTAGCCAAGTCATGGATGATACTATCAGAGTGTTTTCCGGCAGGACAATCAGTCCTGAAGATATTGAATTGATAAAATGGGCAAGAAAATCATATCCTAAGTTGCCCAGACATGAGTTTGCCGGGACAGTATGCGAACTACTAAACTGGACGACTCTTGCAGGTAGAGCGAAGTGGCATCCATGCATGGAATGTCTGGAATCATTAGAGGCAGAGGGAATTATACAATTGCCGCCAATCAACACCTCCATGCAAAGGAATGGCAAGGTACACATACCTGCACTTGAATTTAACACAAGTGAAATAAGAGGAGAAATAACTGAATATGAATCCATCGAGATAAGCCTTGTACGATCGGGTCAGGAATTGAAGCGGTGGAGAGCATATGTTAATCAATATCATATGCTTGGAGATAAGACTGTATTCGGTTCAAGATTACAATACCTTGTAAAATCAGGCGATATAGAACTTGGGTGCATTCAGTTCTCGGCATCATCATGGGCACTGGAAGAACGGGATAATTGGATTGGCTGGAGTGAAAGTGACCGAAAGGCCAGACTTAACCTGATAGTGAACAACAGCAGGTTTCTTATCTTCCCATGGATTCACATAAGAAATCTGGCCAGCAAGGCATTATCCCTTGCAGCAAAGCAAATACAGGAGGACTGGCTGCGAGAATACTGCTACGCACCGGTACTGCTCGAAACATTTGTTGACCTTGCACATTTCAAAGGAACCTGCTACAAGGCTGCGAACTGGATGTACCTAGGCGAGACAAAGGGTCGCGGAAGAATGGACAGAAACAAGGAATATGCCCTATCAAAAAAGGCGATCTTTATGTATCCTTTACAGAATGATTTTAAGGCAGTGCTAAAGGGAGAGAAACCATGCAAGGCGGTAGATCCGGATGAGTAAAACAAAAGCACGCCTTGAGCAAAAACAAAAGGAACGGGAAGATAAGCTTTGGGAGAGGGTTAAAAGCGGCAAGGCAGTAAGAGTCACTTGCGAAGAAAGAAAGAAAAAACCGGCTCAGCCAAACCGCAAATGCAGCCAGAATACCCCGAAGGAGGAAATGGCTGAAAGACAGGCAAAGGTTGAAAAGGCCACCATGATATATCGACGGATGCTGCCGGGGCTTCTGAAAAAGCTTTCAAGAATAAAGGATCCGAGGCAGCCCAATAAAATTGACCATAAGATGACCGTGCTTATGGCATACGGGATCCTGCTCTTTGTATATCAAACGGGATCAAGAAGGGAAGCCAACAAAAAAATGAGCAGGCCGATATTTAAGGAAAATGTAAAGGCTATGTTTCCGGAGATGGAAACCCTGCCTCACGCAGATACACTGGCAAGGCTTCTTGAGAGAATAGATGTGGAGGAGATACAAAACTGCCTGGTTGAGCTGTTGCGGGATCTTATGCGGATGAAGAAATTCAAGAACCATCTTGTAAACGGACGTTATCTGATTGCGGTTGATGGATCGCAGAAGTTGGTCAGGGACTACCAGTGGCAGAAGGAAGCGCTGGAAAGGCATGTGGGAGAGGAACGCGTCCCGCAGTATTATGTATATGTATTGGAATCTGTATTGATACTGGATAATGGAATCACACTGCCGGTACTGACGGAAACGCTGGATAACAGCGACTGGGTGCCAGGTCAGACAAAGCAGGATTGTGAAAGCAGGGCTTTCAGCCGCCTGGCACAAAAGCTTTACAGTATTTTCGGCAAGGGGAATGTAACTCTTGTGGCGGATGGGTTATATGCATGCGGTCCTGTAATGAAAAAGTGCAGGGAATACCTTTGGGACTATATGATCACATTAAAGGATGGTGCAATACCTGAAGTATGGAAGGAAGCCACCGGGCTGATGTGGCTGGAACCGTCCAGCAGTATCTGTACATATTGGGGTGACAGACGGCAGGACTATATGTGGGCAAACGATATAGAATACGAGTATGGAAACAATTCACGCCAGGTCGAAATATTGCATGTAGTTATGTGCTACGAGACATGGAATGAGAACCACTCACGCAGTACGGGACTTGTGGAAGAGAAAATGACAAGGTATGTTTGGATATCATCCAGACCCCTGAACAGCAGGAATGTTTTCATGCGGTGTACAAGAATAGCACGGTTTCGTTGGAAAATAGAGAGTAATTTTTTAATCGAAAAGCATGAGGGTTACAACTTCGAACACTGCTATTCATACGATTGGCAGGCAATGAAGGGGTTTCATTATCTGATGAAAGCGGGACATTTTTTAAATGTGATGGCAGTCAACAGTGAAATCCTGCTTGAATATGTAAATGAGACTGGTATCAGAGGCTTTATTGCTGATTTGGCTCTGGCATTAAGCGGGGCTCTACTTAATGCGGAAAGAATTAATGATATTCTTGAGACAAAACATATGTGGCGACTGAAAGCATCATAATGGATAAAAAAAATTGGTGACTTTAAGATGAAAGGGAAAATATGACTACAACGTTATTACATGCAGGAATTGTGAAGCAATTCTTCCTTTTTGTGCCTGAGATAATGATTATTCTGGGATTATGAGATTATCATTATTAGAATATTAGTCGAATTTAATGAAGATTTAAGGTTGTAAGCGGGGGTGTGATAGACAAATGAGTCAATTACTTTTACAAAATTATATTCATGCTTCAGCTATGGAAATACAAGATATTTTGAGTTTCCCCATTTCTACTTAGCATATAACTCGCTCTCTTTGATACCAAAGGATTTGAATATATCCAATTGTTGTGATGGTGGTATTTTTTCGGGATACAGGAAGGCTTTGATGCCTTCCCTTGTTTTTCTTAGGATGTTGTATATGCCGTCTCCGAGCGCATAGTATATAAATTTTGATTTTCCATATATTCTTTTTGAACACTCTATTATCTCCAAAATGAAAAGGTCTTTGTCCTGTTTTTCTGAAAACATTCCCAGAAGCCCAATCAGTACTGTAAGCATGGTATTGACAGCACGAATGGATACCAGGCTTCTGACCCTGAAATCCTCAAATCCAAACTGCTGCTTCTTGAAACGGTAGTACTCCTCGATCCTCCATCTCATAAGGTACACCTTTGTTACCGCCTCGGCCAGACGACTGTCAGAGGACATGAGGCTGCTTAGCAACATCATGGGTGTTTCTCCAAGGCCATAAACAACCACCAGAGTAAGTGACCTGCCAGGAATGGACGGCAGGCTTACGGGTATGGCACTCATTTTGCACTCAATCCTTTTACCCTTTCTATCCTTGAAGACTATCCTGTACCTGCCTTTGAACCGTTTCGTCAGCTCAAGTATGTTTATGGTTTTTCCCTTGTATCTTACATCCCTGTTTTTTTTCGCCCTTATGATGAAATTCTCACGATTTTTAAGGAAATATTTATAGTATACACAGGCGTCATAGCCCCTGTCCAAGGTTCTTATGGCGGATCTTCCAAAATGACGTGAAAGATGCCTTAAGCCCTCCAGCACCTCCTCGTCCTCGCTTATATAATCCTGTTCAGTACTGGAATATACTTTTGTGTAGACAGGTACAGGCATTTTGTGTCCCCTTGTCAGAGCGGTTATCTCCAGCAGATGATATCCTGTGGTAATTCCACCGGTGCTTCCGTCATGTACCTGGCAAAGAGAGTCAAGCGCCTGGCTGTATGGCTTTGAAATGTCCGAGTTGTCGACAATAAGAACTGGTGCATCCTTCATGTTGGATTTTACTGTATTGAGGTAGTTTTCCATTACGAGTCCGTTCTCATTGAATGTCCTCAGTCCACGGGAAAGTCTGTCAATTGTCTTTTTGAGGGTTATGTCCTCCTTCAGCGCCCTTGATATGCTACTCAGGTGAGTTGACTGTGATTCCAGCATTCCATAGAGCATCTGGAAGATCAGCTTGTATTTGGGTCTTGAAAGACCTTTTGAAATTTTATCGGTAAACTTTTTGATTTCCCTTTTCAACTGGTATGACAGCCTGCTATAATTAATCATGCAAAGACCCTTTCTTATGTTGTATTTTGTGTGTGCAAACTTAAAATATCATAAGAAGAGGGCTTTTGCACTATCTTTGGGCAAATCCTGGGATAACTTTTTCAAATCTGTTGATTGATACAAAAATATATGAATCGCCTGTGGATAAGTTTTTATTTTTTAATACAAAGAAGCCTTTATTTTAATAATCCCTAGACATAAAAAACGGAGAGGGTGGCTGGCAGCTCATGCATGTTGCAAACGGCTACAGCCTCCATTGGTATGCGCAGACGGAATGCGGTACCGGGAACCATAACCGTCGGATCGGACTCCGACGGCGCGGTGTCAGGCACGATGCCTGATTCACCAGCGCCCGCATTGGGGCAAGCATGCCAATTGGAGGCTGTCCGTGAAGCAACCTGTATGGCAGTCCGGCTGCCCTCTTTGTTTTATTTGGACTCTGGTACATTTTAGGAGGAGGTAGATGTCTCTTGAAAAATGGGGAAACTCAAAGACAAGCAAAATCCTTTCCGCTATACTTTATTTATGAGCCGTGCAACTGGCGGAAGTGGAATTAACCACATGGAGCACGGATATTGATTGATTGCCGACCGCCTGGGCGTATTTTTATACGTCCGGGCGGTTTTTTATTTCGTTTATCCTTCGGACAAAGGGAGGACTATAAATATGGACACAGCATGGAAGAGCTTTAAACAAGGTAGTTGGAACGAAACCATAAATGTGCATGATTTTATTATAAAAAATTATACTCCCTATGACGGCGACTCTGCCTTTCTAGTTGAATCCAGCTTACGGACAAAGAGGCTCTGGAGTAAATGCAAAAAGCTCCTTAGAGACGAATTTCTTAAGGGTGGTGTACTTTCGGTTG
>QKJV01000011.1 GCA_003249165.1 Desulfobulbaceae bacterium
TCTCTGGGAAAAATGGTGGCGTCTGTTTCGCATGAGATAAAAAATCCGTTGGGAATTATCAGAAGTACAGCGGAAATCCTGGAGAAAAGACTCGGCAAGGTTACGCCTGAAAACAGTCATCTGGCAAAAATCATCGTAGACGAAACAACCCGACTGGACGGAATTGTCCGTGAGTTCCTTGATTTTGCTCGGCCACAGCAGCCGAAGCTGCAGCCCATCATGATTAATGATGTGGTGGGCAAGATCATTGCGTTTATGGCCTTTGAGTTCAAGAAGCGCGGGATTAACGTAAAGCAGAATCTTTACCAGAACCTGCCCCTGATTCAAGGTGATTTTGATCAGCTTTACCAGGCCTGCATGAATATACTTGTCAATGCCGTCCAGGCTATAAATGATGGGGGAAGTATTTTTGTAACAACTAGTCTGTCATTGGATCGTAAAAAGGTTTTTCTGTCTATAACGGATACCGGCACCGGCATGTCGGAGGAAATGATTACACAGATATTCCAACCATTTGTGACGAGCAAAAACAAAGGCACCGGGCTTGGACTGGCGATTGTCAAGAATATCATAGACGCCCATCACGGGTTTATTTCCGTGTCAAGTGAGGAAGGTGTCGGTTCGGAATTCATTATCGAATTTTCTCTGTAAAAATTTAAGAAAAGGAAAAGGAGGAATAATGCCTGCCCAGGATCTGGCTGAATTTATCAGCCATCATCGCGACAAGGTTGCAGCTCTTTTTGAACGATACAAAAACAGCGGGAAAACACTGTTCCTACGTTCGGATCTTTGGGATGAATATAAGCTTTATGCAATGGAATGCGAGGATGATGAGTTTATCGACTCACCGCTTGCCCAAGCCATTTCTAAAAGCCAGGAAGCAACCTTGGTTTATCCTTGGCTTTGCATCGAGTTCAGACCGCGGGTGGCCCATTGGCATTATTTCCGTTTCCATCTTGAAACACTTGAAGTCGAAGAAATCTCCATCACCGAATTTTTGAAGTTTAAGGAAAGTGTAATCGATTCTCAGAGTGGAGAGTGGGATCTGGAAATAGATCTTGGTCCTTTCGAACGCCATTTCCCGAAAATGACGCAAACCCGATCCATCGGCCGGGGGGTCGAGTACCTCAATCGTCGTCTGAGTGGGAGGCTTTCGAATGATTTGACAAAGGGTGACGAACTTATTCTTGCTTTTCTGCGACTGCACAGCTATCGCGGTGTGCCCTTTATGATCAGTCAAACAATCAGCAGTGTTGAAACGCTCCAGCAGGCATTGCGTAAAGGGATGGAGTTGTTGGCGGCTGTTGCCGCTGATGCCGAATGGCCTTCTCTGGCGGAAAAACTCGGGAAATTGGGGTTTGAGCCAGGCTGGGGGAGAACAGCGCGGAGAATTGCCGAAAATTTCAGCCTGCTGGCAGATATCCTTGAAGCTCCAGATTACCGTGCTTTGGAGGAATTTCTCAGCCGTATTCCCATGATCTTTAATATCGTCATTTTGTCGCCCCACGGCTATTTTGGCCAGGAAAATGTCCTTGGCCTCCCCGATACCGGGGGGCAAGTCGTTTATATTCTCGATCAGGTTCGTGCTCTTGAACAGGAAATGCGAAACCGGATTTATGAGCAAGGTCTTGATATTACTCCGTGTATCCTTATTTTGACCCGTTTGATTCCCGAAGCAGGGGAAACAACATGTAACCAGCGCTTGGAAAAAGTACACAATACGGAAAACGTCCAGATTCTGCGTGTGCCGTTCCGTGACCGGGAAGGAAAGGAGATTCCTCATTGGATATCCCGTTTTGAGATCTGGCCCTATATTGAACGTTTTGCCACAGAAGTGAAGAAAGAGGTTGTCTCCGAATTGGGCTGCCGCCCTGATCTTATAATCGGCAATTATTCGGACGGAAACCTCGTAGCGTATCTTCTCGCCCAAAGACTCGGGGTGACTCAGTGTAATATCGCCCACGCCTTGGAAAAAACCAAATATCTCTTCTCGGCCCTTTACTGGCGGGAAATGGAAGATAAATATCATTTTTCCTGTCAATTTACTGCAGATCTTATTGCGATGAATACGGCTGATTTCATTATAACAAGCACGTACCAGGAAATCGCCGGAAGCGAAACCATCGTTGGTCAGTATGAAAGTTATACATCTTTCACCATGCCGGGACTGTATCGGGTAATCAACGGGATTGATGTTTTTGATCCTAAATTCAACATCGTTTCACCCGGGGCCGATGATACGGTATACTTTCCCTATTCAGCCAAAGAAAAAAGACTCACTGAATTTCATTCAGAAATTGAAGAGTTGATTTTTGGCGATTCGGCGGGTGGCGACAGGAGGGGAGTTTTGAATGACAAAGAAAAACCCCTGTTGTTTACTATGGCACGCCTGGACAAGATAAAAAATCTGACGGGCCTTGTTGACTGGTATGGAGGCTGCAAAAATCTGCGGAAGAAGGTTAATCTGCTCGTGATAGGAGGGACGGTTGATCCAGCGGCATCCTCGGATGCAGAGGAACAGGAACAGATCCGTCTCATGCATGAGTTGATAGACCGGCACGGGCTTGACGACCAGGTGCGTTGGCTTGGGATGCGCCTCGGCAAAAAGTTCAGCGGAGAATTGTACAGGTTTATAGCCGACCGGCGGGGCGCCTTTGTCCAGCCCGCTATTTTTGAAGCATTTGGTCTTACCGTCATTGAGGCGATGGGTTCCGGACTTCCCACTTTTGCCACCCGCTATGGCGGGCCGCTGGAAATTATTGAGGACGGGATATCCGGTTTCCATATCGACCCCAACCATGGCGAGATGTCAGCAGGAATTATAGCTGATTTTTTTGAGAGTTGTATTGCTGACCCGGATTATTGGCACCGTCTTTCCAGAGGCGCCTTGGAACGGGTCCAGAAAAAATACACATGGAAACTCTATGCGGGTCGTCTTGTTTCGCTTTCCTGCATATACGGTTTCTGGAAATTTGCCACAAATCTGGAACGCCAGGAAACACGTCGTTATCTTGAAATGTTCTACAATCTTCAGTTCAAGAAGCTGGCGGAGAGAGTCGGCCGCCAGACGTAGCGCATACAGGGCTGGTTTTTTGTCTGTCGTTCGATGCTGCCCGTATTTTCAGTCTTGCAGGTAGGGACATGGTTCTCCATGTGGGAAGCTGCGGCACTGATCAGGGCGTGCGTCGTAGACAATACAGCGCTTGATGGTGCCACCGGGGGCAAAAAAAATACACGCACCATCTTTCCTTACTTTAAGTGAATGGCGGTTGGCCATATACTTCCTGCGTACATCGCCGTCGTTTATGCCGAAAAAACGGGCGAGGCGGTTGATATCAAGAGAGGTTATCAGGAGATAGGCCCCATTTTTTTTATAGCAACAGTATCCGGGACAATCGTTGCAAATATCCATGTTTCCCCTGGGCAGCTCTCCAAGCAATATGCCGCAATCTTTATGGTTCAGAGAAATTTGTAATGAATTAACCCGTCGATGATGCCGCCGGCATATTTATGTTTACTGAAAAAAATACGCTGTTTACCCTTCAGGTGATCCAGCTCCTTGCTGTGATTGGCCACGACCAGTCCGCAGCATCTGCTGCGCAGCATATCCTCATCATTGCCTGAATCACCGGCTACCATAACATTGTCTGGGGAAATTTCCCATTTGTACTTTAAATAATCAATAGCTTTTCCTTTTGCTGCCCGGTGGGGAAGAACGTCAAGAAACTGTCCATGTGAAAATATGATTTTGCAGCGCAGCTTGGCCTCACGCAGAACTCGGATAACCTTGTTAAGCATCTCTCTGTCATCCTGCATGAAATAGCTGATTTTGAAACGACGCTGTCCTTCGGCGCCCTGGGATGAGAGAAAATCAAGATCAGCCAGAACCCGTTTAATTTCTTCCGGCCGCCAGCGGTGGTTGAGATGGTGTTGCCAACCTTTATCAATGCGCAGGTCCGGTCCGTAATAGATTTCAGTCCCGACGGAACAGATCAGAATATCCGGTATGGGAATATTCTGTTCCGTCATGATATCGAGTGTCATTTCAAGACTGCGCCCGGTAGCTACCCCCCAGCCGATTCGATCTTTGTTTTTATCCAGGAGATCGAGGAGATCTGTGAGACGTGCCTTGTCTCCGACCAGGGTATTGTCGATATCCGAGATAAGGATTTTTTCCAGGGGAGTCAGTCGAGATCCAAAAGAAGATTTGTTTGCCCTGCCAGAGCTCGCATCCTTTTTATGCTGAAATTTATAGGGCAGAAGTTTTTTAATACAATCGACGGTGCGTTGACAATGCGTTTCCCAAGCATAATGGGATCGGACACCGTTAATGCCGTTGCGTGAACATGCTTCCCATTTTTTATGGTCCACCAGCAGCATTTTTATGGCATCACCAATTTTTTTCGGGGCTGAGACATCAACCAGGATTCCGTTATCACAGTTAGCCACAATATCAACGGGGCCGCCATCGTTAGTTGCAACGATGGGAACACCGCAGGCGGACGCCTCGATCAGCGTAATTCCAAAGGGTTCAACAAGTGCCGGATTGACAAAAGCACCACCGCTGTCTGCACAGAGACGGTAAAGTTCAGGCACTTCGGTGGCGAAATCGTGTTTTTTCGGAATGGCAAGTTTACCGTATAGATCATATAAATCCATCTCAAGCAGCATATCGGTAAGAACATTGCGCTCGTTTTCTTCCATTTCCCGGATGTCTTTTCTGATTCCGGCAAAAATAGCCAGATTAGCCATGGCCTGTAGATCTTTGTCTGTCCCGTAAGCTTCAAGCAGGCCACCGATATTTTTGCGCTGATCCGGCCGGCAGAGCGCGAGTATGAAAGGTTTTTCCGGAATCGTCCAGAACCGTTGCAGTTCCTTTTGCAGGGTGACGCGGGTTTGTTTGGCCTGTTCGTTATCTTTATGCGGGGAAAGATTGCTGTGATAATACGGGTAAAATGTTTCCAGGTCGATGCCTGGTGGAATGACAGTGTAGTGTTTCTGTTGCGTAGAATTGTTATAGAGTCCGTATTGTTTTTCGATTTCCTGACTGGTGCTGGTAATAATGAGATTGGCCTTGCTGATTATCTCCTCTTCAACTTTGATGCGGTAATCTATTTTGTATCTTTTGTTAATTTCGGTGGCGGACTGGCCTCCGGCAAGAAGTTTTTCCTTTTTGTTGCGGCCAAGGGAGTGGCCGGTGAAGAGGAAAGGTGCATCAAAGGCGGTGGCAAGTTCCATTGCAACGTAGCCTGCATCTGCATAATGGCCGTGGAAAACGTCAGGTATGCGGGACTGGGTTTTGATAAGCTTGAGGGTTTTGTCGATGAATTCATCGAGATGAGGCCAGAGAAGTTCCTTGCGAATATATTTTCTCCCACCACACTGAATTCGGATTATACGTGCATTTTCGCAAAGTTGTTCGACGGGTGATGAGTAAATCCCGGACAATCCTTTTTCTTCGATAAGTCGAGTGACAAGGTCAACCTGTTCGACATCAGGATTGGCTGCAAGTGAGCGAGCCAGTTCAAGCACATATTTCACTTGCCCGCCGGTATCGGCGTCATAGCCGAGTTCCGGCGATTCTCCCCGGATCAGGCCATGAATGCTGAAAAGCTGAATATAGAGTCCTGTTTTGTTCATGAGACACCTGCCCGGCTGAGGTTGATAAAAAGACGGAAGTTTGAGAGCAAACAAAAAAATTCTCGTCAAGCTGGGTACACTTGACAAAGTTTAAAAGACAAAATCGCGCATGGAGGGAGTCGCTCCCACTTTCCCCGCCACATAAGCACCTCTTTTGTTAGCATTTGCCAGACATTCCATCCAGGGGCGCTTGTTGAGGATACCTTCAATCAGGGTGGCGAAAAAGGCATCACCCGCACCTACGGTATCAGCCACCTGTACCGGAAATCCGGGATGTGTATAGAGAGTCTCTTTCGCTACAAGCATGGCGCCGGATGGGCCGCGTGTGACCGCAAGGCACAAAAGTTTCCATTTTTTGCTGAGGTCCAAGGCTCTTTGCTCCATGCTGCCAGGAGAAATGCCTGACCAGTCGGCGACTTGAATCAATTCGTCATCGTTGAGTTTGACGATATCGGCTCCATTGAGTGAATCCAGGACGATGTCGGCAGAAGTGTAGGGAGGACGAAGATTTACATCGTAAAAAAGAAGTTCGGCTTTGTCGCGCAGCTGTCGAATTGCCTCTCGGCTTTGAACGGCACGTTGGGCAAGTGAACCGAAAACCAGATGGAAAGGTTTGGAAACGCTGGCAAGAAAAGGCTCAGAGGTGATGGTATCCCACGCAGCCGGAGCAACAATATCAAAAGAAGGTTCATTTTCTATATTAAAGTTAACGAGAACCCGTCCGGTAGGGAGGGATGTATCCTGCTGAATGTACTGGATTGAGAGACCGATATCTGCGATATGCCGCAGTGTAGTTTCGGCCAACTCGTCGTTGCCGACGCGACCAACAAGGTATACCTCAAGCCCAAAAGACGCAAGATGATAAGCGACATTTAACGGAGCGCCGCCCAGCAATTTTTTTTCGCCAATAATATCCCAGACAATCTCACCGATGGATACGATCATTTTCCCGCATACGCTAAAAATATCTTTATCGTCAGTAATTTAATACAAAGTTTGCTATTACAATATACCAGTGTCTTCAGTATGTCAAATGAGGGAAGGATGGGTGCCAACCAGGAAGAGGGGCGAACAGGCGAGATGAAGGAGTATGCTCTGAATTTTGCGGGAAACGACTCAAAAAAGATAAAAAAAAGACCGGGAGTCTGATACTCACCGGCCCGGAGGAGTAATTTTTGACAAATCTTTATTTTTTATTTTGCTTTGCGGCCAGCATGCGATCCCGTTCGGCTTTGAGTTCCTCGTAAACGTGAATGGCTTCTTGTTCTTTGCTGACCTGTTGGTTTTTGATTTCTTCGGTTTTGGCCTTGATTTTTTCTTCTTTTATTTTCAAATCCTTGGTGCCGAAGAGTGCTGATCTGAGATATTTATAGGAAAAACGTAAGAGTTCTATATCATCTTCCTTGATTTTTTCCAGCGTCTCCTGATCAATTTCATATGTGTTAAGAAAGGAACTTTTAAAAATAAATTCGCGGAATTTATCGAGATCAGTGCTGACCATAAAGAACATTTTTTTTGCCTGTTCGCTGAGCGTTGCCTGAAAACCAAATGATTTCCGGCGCATAACAAGTTCAAGCCATTCACGGTTCATTTCGTCGCACACATCGACGCCCTGATCAGCACGCCATTCACGAATCGTCCAGACTTTATCTTCTTCGTGTCCTTTGCAATGCGGTTCCTTGACAAGGAAGAAAAACTGTTCAGAATCGACACCTTCCTGGCCACCTTCATGAAAGTTCGCCATTCCGACGGGATAATACCGACACGCTGAAGGTCTTTCCGGATAAATCATGCACCCTTCATCGGTAACAAAAGGACAGCGACCGTTTTCGTCAAGATGGAGTTTGACGCCGGGCATATCAGTTTTTTCGATCATCATGGGGGTCGTGAATCTAAGGAGAAACTCCTGAGCCGGAAGTTTGAGATATTTTCTCAGACGAAGAATGTCAAAAGGAGTAAGGATGATATTTATATTTCCGCAACAGGCAGTAAAGCACGATACACCAGGATGGCAGCGAAATTTGATTTTGCTGTCTAGCGTGTATTTTTGTGGAAGTATGTTGCTGGGGTTTTTTTCATAATCGGACATCGATTTTTCTTTCTCTGCCATCAAATTCCCTCTTTTTGGTAGTTGTGCAAGGTAGCAGTTAATTTTAATTTTTTGTGGGTGCAACTTAATCATCCGCGAGATGCTTGTCAAACCCAAAAAAAAATGCAACTCATGACAAAAAGTGATTTTTTCCGAAAACTTTTTTTCTTGACTTTTACATGATGAAAATTTATAGAACATAGTGTCAAAAATTGAGTGACCCCTCATTTTTTGCCGCGTCTCGATGTATTACAAAATCAAGCGCAACAGACCAAGCAAAAACGATTTCGCATGAAGTGGAATCAAACTATTCAACCCTATTGAGGAGGTAATTTAATGCCAAGCTATGTAGATCCTTCCAAATGTGACGGTTGCAAGGGTGGCGACAAAACAGCATGTATGTACATCTGCCCCAACGACCTGATGGTTCTTAACAAAGAGGAAATGCGGGCCTACAATCAGGAACCCGATGCATGCTGGGAATGTTATTCATGTGTAAAAATCTGTCCTCAGGGCGCAATCGCTGTACGTGGTTATGACGACTTCGTACCTATGGGTGGCCTCGTCCATCCAATGAGAAGCTCCGACTCCATCATGTGGACCGTTAAGTTCCGCAATGGCAATATCAAACGCTTCAAATTCCCGATCAGAACAACCGCTGAAGGCGCTGCTAATGCATACGTTGGACAGACCGGTGCGAATCTGGACGACGAGTGTCTGCTTCTTGAAGGTGCACTGCCCACACCTACCTTACTTGCCAAATAATTAGTGATTTTACGGTACATTCTTAACTTAGAGAATATTTAAGGAGATATAATATGGCATTACCTAATAAACCGCTTGGCGAACTGCCTGCCGTTGCTAATCCGGAAATCAAAGAGCATGAGTGTGATATTCTGATCGTTGGTGGTGGTATGGCTGCCTGTGGTACCGCTTTCGAGATTAAAAAATGGGCTCCGGCCGACATGAAAATCATCCTGGTTGACAAAGCCGCCATGGAGCGTTCTGGTGCGGTTGCTCAGGGTCTGTCAGCTATCAATACCTACATCGGCGAGAACGTTATCGAAAATTACGTAAAAATGGTACGTAACGACCTGATGGGCGTTGTTCGCGAAGACCTGATCTATGACCTCGGCCGTCATGTTGACGAGTCAGTAAAACTGTTCGAGGAATGGGGTCTGCCCGTATGGAAGAAAGATGCCGATGGTAACAACCTCGACGGTGCAAAACCTGCTCCTACCCTGCGCGAAGGCGGACAGCCTGTACGTACCGGTAAATGGCAGATCATGATCAATGGCGAATCCTACAAATGTATCGTAGCTGAGCCTGCAAAAGCTGCCCTCGGCGAAGAGAACTGTCTCGAGCGTATCTTCATCGTTAAAATGCTGCTTGACAAAAACAAACCGAACCAGATCGCCGGTGCGGTTGGTTTCTCAACCCGTGAAAACAAAGTTCACGTATTCAAATGCAAAGCTGCTCTCGTAGCTTGCGGTGGTGCTGTTAATATTTTCCGTCCGCGTTCAACCGGTGAGGGTAAAGGCCGCGCTTGGTATCCAGTATGGAACGCAGGTTCAACCTACACCATGTGTGCTCAGGTTGGTGCTACTCTGACCATGATGGAAAACCGCTTCACCCCGGCTCGTTTTAAAGACGGTTACGGCCCGGTTGGTGCATGGTTCCTTCTGTTTAAAGCTAAAGTACAGAACGGCCTTGGTGAGTTCTATGCCAACAGCCCTGCAGTAAAAGAAGAATTGGCCAAATTCATGCCTTATGGCCAGTCTGCTGTTACCCCGACCTGTCTGCGTAACCACCTCATGCTGAATGAGCTCAAAGAAGGCCGTGGCCCGATCTACATGGCAACCGATGTTGCTCTGAACGCATTCCTCGAAGCAAGACGTGCAGCTGGCATGGATGAGAAAGAAGTAAAGAAATTCTGGAAACATCTTGAATCTGAAGCATGGGAAGACTTCCTCGATATGTCCGTTGGTCAGGCTGGTCTGTGGGCCGGTGCCAACATCGAACCCGAGAAAGTAGGTTCCGAGATCATGCCGACCGAGCCCTACATGCTGGGTTCACATTCAGGCTGCTGCGGTATCTGGACCTCTGGTCCTCAGGAAGACTGGGTACCTGCAGTTGACGGTCCTCGTTCCCATCAGTACAAATGGGGTTACAACAGGATGACCACAGTTGACGGTCTCTTCACCGCTGGCGACGGCGTTGGTGCTTCCGGTCACAAATTCTCCTCAGGTTCTCATGCTGAGGGTCGTATCGCTGCAAAACAGATGGTTAAATTCTGCCGCGACAATGCTTCCTTCAAACCTGAACTGAAACAGACCGCTCAAGAGCTGGCCGATGAGATTTATGCACCTGTAAAACTTTACATCCAGCATGTTGGCGCAACCACAGCTGCTAACGTTAACCCGAACTACTGCAAACCCGCTGGTATCATGATGCGTCTCATGAAAGCTACCGACGAGTACGGCGGTGGTGTTGCTACATACTACATGACCTCCGGCAAACTGCTCAATATCTGCCTTGATCTTCTCAGAATGCTTCGTGAAGATGCAGCGATTATGGCAGCCGGTGACCTTCATGAGCTTATGCGCGCATGGGAAAACTACCACCGCATCTGGTGTGTTGAGTCTCATATCCGTCACATCGAGTTCCGTAAAGAAAGCCGCTATCCGGGCTTCTACTACAGATCAGACTTCCCGACCTGTGACGATGAGAACTGGAAGTGCTTCGTAAACTCCACCTTCAATCCTGAGACTCAAGAGTGGACTTGCGAGAAAGTTCCTTGCATCAACATCGTCGAGACCGACCCCTGGATTTAATATCAATTAATTTCAGTAAGTCTTGAAGCTATAAATCTCCAGGTACCTGTATGGGTGCCTGGAGATTTTAGTATGGAGCCCAGAAAAATGAAGAAAAAATCAATTGATTGCCTTGTTCGATTGATTTGCCTAAAACTTTCTGGTAAATGATGAGACCACATTCAGTTTAAGTGCTAAGTTTTCAGTTTTAAGGTCCATTGGGCCTCTCGTGAAGACTTTTGAAGATGTTAATTAAAGCGGAAAACTTAACATTTAAAAAACTCTCTAACATAACCCCTACAAATGGAGGAGTGGCATGACAGAACAGAGTGCATCTGGAGCAGGAGCAGTGCTGGTCGTTGGTGGTGGCATCAGCGGTTTAACTGCTGCCCTGGAAGCCGCAGAGGTTGGGAAAGATGTCTTTCTGATTGAAAAGAATCCCTACTTGGGAGGCCGGGTCGCACAGCTCAATCAGTATTTTCCTAAATTATGTCCCCCGTCTTGCGGTCTTGAAATTAATTTCAAGCGAATTAAAAACAATCGCAGAATCCGTATGTATACAATGACAGAAGTCAAAAGTATCAGCGGTTCCGCCGGAAGCTACGAGGTAACCTGTGAAACCACGCCCCGTTATGTGAATAACAATTGTACCGGTTGTGGCGCATGTGCTGAAGTATGCGGTGATGAGCGTGTCGATGATTTCAACTTCGGACTTAGTAAGACAACAGCTATTTACCGGCCGCATGAGATGTCCTTCCCGATGAAGTACGTTCTGGACAAAAATGCTTGCAGCAGGGATACCCTCCAGAAAATTAAGGATGCCTGTAAATATGACGCCGTCGATACCGAGATGGAACCAAAGACATTTACTTTAAACGTTGCGACCATAGTTTTTGCAACAGGATGGAATCCATATGATGCGAGCAAGATGACCAATCTGAAATATGGTGAAAGTAACGCAATTATCACCAATATGCAGATGGAAAGACTTGCGGCGCCAAATGGACCGACCGGGGGACAGATCCTGCGCCCAGGAGATAACGCTGAGCCGAAATCATTTGCATTTGTTCAGTGTGCCGGCAGCCGTGATGAAAATCACCTTGAGTTTTGTTCATACATCTGCTGCATGGCATCCATGAAACAGATTACATATATTCGTGAAAGATATCCCGAGGCACCAATTTACGTATTTTACATAGATCTCCGTACACCGGGCAAATATGAAAAATTCCGTGAAAAACTCATGGCGGATCCAAATACCCATTTTATTAAAGGTAAAGTTGCAGATATCATTCCTGAAAGTGATGGTGTGACTGTTGTTGCTGAAAATGCAGTTACCGGCGATAAAGTGCAGCAGAAAGTTGATCTTTGTGTTCTGGCTACAGGAATGGAACCCGCAATCAAGGCTCAAGCCTCTGCACTCGGCATTGAAGTGGACAGTAATGGTTATGTAGTGGCTAATGCTGACAAGGGTGTTTTTCCCGCCGGATGTGCCAAAAAAGCTGCTGATGTTGTTACCAGCGCGCAGAGCGCAACCGCTGCAGCATTAAAAGCAATTCAAGCAGCCAAGTAGGAGGAAGATCAATGGATAAAAAATATGGTGCGTATATCTGCACAGGTTGTGGAATAGGTGAGGCCCTTGACGTTGACGCCCTGATCAGTGCTGCCAGCGGAAGCGGAATGAAGCCCAAGACCCATGAGGCCCTTTGTAGTGCTGCCGGACGTAAGTTGATCGAAGAAGATATCAATAACGACGGTGTGAACACCGTTGTTGTCTGTGCTTGTTCGCCAAGAGTAATGCAGGATGAGTTTAATTTCGGTGATGACAAAATAACCATTCGCGGTAATATTCGCGAGCAGGCAGCCTGGTGTAAAGAGCAGCCTTCAGACAAAAAAGATGAGGACACAATTAAAGAGTACTACACTGAGCTCGCTCAGGATTATGTCCGCATGGCATGTGTGCAGGCCAAGAAAACAGATTTGCCGGTACCCTTTAAACTCGAAACCTTCACCAAAAAAATTCTTGTTATCGGCGGTGGCATCGCTGGTCTGACTGCCGCTGTTGAAGCCGCAAAGACTGGTTATGAAGTAACAATTGTCGAAAGAGCCGATGTTTTAGGTGGTAAGGCGCTCGACTGGACGAAACAGCTTCCTTCCAAAGCCCCCTATTCAGCACTTGAAGATCCGGTTGTCGGTTCTTTGGTCGCCGCAGTACAGGCTGACTCCAAAATCAGTGTCAAAAAATCGACAGAAGTTGCCCGTATCGGTGGTGCTCCCGGCAATTTTTCCGTTACCTTTAAAGCCGCTGGTACAAAATCTGAGTGGGATGCGCCGAAAAAAGTTGGCGTTGATGAGCAGGATAAAATTGCCCAGGGTAAAATGGAAGATCCCAATGCCGGGCTGCAGAACTACATGGCTGAAAATCCTGATGCTGAGAATTACGGTTCAGTAATTCTTGCCACAGGTTGGATTCCCGCAGATGTCAGTGGCTATGAGCATCTCGGATACGGAACGAGTGATAAGGTTGTCACCAACTATGAATTCGAGAAAATGGCAAAGGCTGGCAAATTGTCCGGTCTCAAATCCGTAGCCTTTGTTCAGAGTCCTGGTGGTGAAGAAAATGATATGGACTTCCCTTACTGTAACTCAGTAACAAGTCTGGTAGCACTTAAACAGGCCAAACTCGTCCGTGAGTCCAACACTGATGCCAAGGCGTACATTCTTTACCAGCACATGAGAACACCCGGCAACATGGAGATGTTCTACAAGGGCATTCAGCAGGATGATGGTATTTTCTTGACAAAAGCCGCAGTAACAAAGGTTGATGCATCTGATGGCGGCTGTGTTGTTCATGCGAAAGACACCCTGCTTGGTGAAGATCTGGATCTCGATGTGGATATGGTTGTCCTTGCAGCAGGTATGGAACCTACCACAAAATATGAGAACTCCATTAATCTCGCTTATCGTCAGGGCCCTGCATTTCTCGATCTTGGTTTGTTTGATGGTTATGCTGATTCTCACTTCATCTGCTTCCCGTATGAGACCCGACGTACCGGTATTTATACCTGTGGTGGTGTACGAAAAGCGATGACTGCTGCCGAAGCCATGGAAGATGCGACAGGTGCAGCTCTGAAAGCTATTCAGGCAATGGAATGTGCAGACCGCGGTGTATCCGTTCATCCCCGTTCTGGCGATCAGACCTATCCGGAATTCTTCTTCCAAAGATGTACCCAGTGTAAACGTTGTACAGAGGAATGTCCGTTTGGCGCACTTGATGATGATGAGAAAGGCACACCAAAACCGAACCCAACCCGCTGTCGTCGGTGCGGTACCTGTATGGGTGCCTGCCCTGAGCGTATTATCGGTTTCAAGAATTACAATATCGATATGATCGGTTCCATGATCAAGGCGATTGAAGTTCCCGATGATGACGAGGATAAACTTCGCATCCTGTGTCTTGTCTGCGAAAATGATGCATATCCCGCACTCGATATGGCTGCCATGAGAAAAAAATCACTCAACTCCCTGGTTCGCTTTATTCCGGTTCGTTGTCTGGGGTCGGTGAATATGGCATGGATCAAGGATGCACTTTCCGCTGGTATGGATGGGGCAATTCTTCTTGGCTGCAAGTATGGTGATGATTATCAGTGCCATTTTGTTAAAGGTAGTGAGATTGCCAATAAACGTATGGATAATATCGGTGAAACATTGAGCTCTCTTGGTCTTGAACCTGAGCGTTGCGCGATGGAGCAGATCGCTATCACCGATTACGATAAAGTTCCTAAAATAATTGAAGATTTTGTAGAGTCGATAATTGAGCTCGGTCCGAGCCCCTTCAAAGGTTTCTAATACCTTTGTGTGTCAGTCGTTTGGCGGTAAATTATTACCGCCAAACGATTTTTATATGAATAAATTTTCCGGCGTATGGAGTTTGTTCGCCGGGCTTTAGGTGTCGGTTATTCCAGAATAGCCAAGAAAGGAGAAAGAGAAATGAAGGTGAATCCTGATTTAGACTTCATAAAATATATGAAAAGTGCCGGTGGCGATACTTTGAAGAAATGCTATCAATGCGCCACATGCTCTGTGGTTTGCCCGCTTTCCTCAGATAAAAAGCCTTTTCCTCGTAAAGAGATGATTTGGGCTCAGTGGGGACTGAAGGATAAGCTGATTGCAGACCCTGATGTTATGCTCTGTCATCAGTGTGGTGACTGTACTGCATACTGCCCACGTGGTGCAAAACCCGGTGATGTGCTTGGCGCGATTCGTGCCTACGCTTACACTTACTACGGCTTTCCTTCCGGACTTGCCAAAATGGTAAGCAATCCGAAATATCTTCCAATGACAATTGGATTGCCGGCGTTTATCATTCTGTTTATGTGGGCAATTTCAGGAGGTATGCATATCCCTTCATCAGAGGATCTTGCACGCTATGGCTTCGGTCATTTTTTTGGTCACTGGGATTGGCGTTGGCTCACCAAAAACGTGACCTTTATTGACGTGATTATGGTGCCCGCTTTTCTGCTTGCCTGCTTTTCAGCCTATCGTGGTGTTTCGACCATGTGGAAAGATATGGTAAAACAATATAATGTCAACGCAGATTACAGGCCGTCTGTACCTCAGTTTATTAATCAATTTCTTTTTCCAGCTGTTCAGGAAATCCTTCTGCACACCCGTTTTAAAGAATGTGGGGCAAACAAAAATCGTATTACCGGTCATCTTCCCCTTCTTCTTTCCTTTATAGCTCTTTTGATTGTAACTATTTACAGCGCATTCACCCAAGACGTTCTCGGAATTTTCTTTCCGCAGTTGCATGGACCGATCAGTATGTTAAACCCGGTGAAAATGCTTGCCAACGTCGCTGCGATTGCACTTATATTTGGTGTGGGAATTTTATGGGCCAATCGTTCTGCTTCTGAAGCAGAATCAGGTGCAAAACCAACTTATTATGACTGGTTTCTTATTTATGAGATCATGGCTGTCGGCGTAACCGGTCTTTGCGCTGAACTCGCAAGATTGATCGGTGTACCAGTACTTGCGTATTTCTTCTACTATCTCCATCTGGTATCTGTATTAATGCTTTTCCTCTACATGCCGTATACAAAATTTGCGCATATGGTTTACAGGACATTTGCAATGGCATTCCAGAAATACCGTGAAAGCGAGTATGTAGTAAATAAATAGATTAACTTGAAAAAAAGCTGTTAGAATTTAGTAGTATCAGTTTTTAAGTTCAAGGTGTCAAACACCGTAGTTGCTTCTAAAACAGAGAAGTTCTTGGTGATTTCCATTTGGTTGATTTCCAAATGAGCGAGTCGCTAATAATACTGAAAGCAAGCAAACCACATAGGATGCTTTCAGGAGAGTAAATTTTCTGTTAAAAAAAGGTTGATTTTTGCCTTTGAAGCGATTACGGTGTTTCGGTTTATAGGCGCTGGCGTAGCTCAATCGGTAGAGCAGCTGATTTGTAATCAGCAGGTTGCGGGTTCGAGTCCCATCGCCAGCTCCAATAGGTTGCATTGATTCAATGTTGTGCTTGATATTGAGCAACATTTATTATAAATAGCTAATCCATCTGAGTTCTATTTGGAGGGGTTCCCGAGCGGCCAAAGGGAACAGACTGTAAATCTGTCGGCGACGCCTTCGGAGGTTCGAATCCTCCCCCCTCCACCATTTTTATCAGATGATTAAGGCTGTCTAAATGCGGAGATCAAACTTCGCTGAATCCGGCTTGATTGCAGCGGGAATAGCTCAATTGGTAGAGCATCAGCCTTCCAAGCTGAGGGTTGCGGGTTCGAGACCCGTTTCCCGCTCCATTTCCTGCCGTATTACAAAAAAAATAGAACGTTTGAGCATATTACAAAAAAAGCTCACGTAGCTCAGTCGGTAGAGCACTTCCTTGGTAAGGAAGAGGTCACCAGTTCAATCCTGGTCGTGAGCTCCACAAAGTAAATGGCTGACAAAAACAAAACGGGCCTGTCAAATATATAATTTTAAACAGTCTGAGGAGTTAGGACATGGCAAAGGAAAAGTTTGAGCGCACAAAACCCCATGTAAATATTGGCACAATAGGTCACATTGACCACGGCAAGACCACATTGACAGCGGCGATCACCCAGGTTCTGGCCACAAAGGGGTGGGCAAAGAAAACAGACTTCAGC
>QKJV01000232.1 GCA_003249165.1 Desulfobulbaceae bacterium
CTCGCCGGATCAGATTCAGTCCAGTAAAAAGAGGCACGATAAAAGGCACAGCAAGCGCCGCAATCAAGGCAAGGATTTGTCATATTTTTCTCGCGGATTAAAAAGAGAGGTTGTGATTACAGAAGAAAACGGCCCTCTTTGACATGGTTATGAGAATTTGTCAATAGGTATTTTCGTGGCAAAAATCATTCAAAACAACAGATCTTGGAAAACGACAGACTGCATGCTTTTTTGCAGGGTAAAAGATTGTAATGAAAAAAAACAGGATGTTGCTTTTACTCTATATGTATGTTTGGATATTAAGAGTTTTTTCAGACAGGAACCTGGTAGCGTCGCATTCTGACACTGATGAGTATGCCGATTCCCGCCATGGTAGTAAGCAGTGATGAGCCTCCATAACTGAAAAGAGGAAGTGGCATGCCGACTACGGGAAGCAGCCCCATAGCAGCCCCATAACCATGGCGAGATTGATAAACGCCTGCCAGAATATAAGTGAAACAACACCTATGGAGAGAAGGGTACCAAATTTGTCACGGGATGAAACTGCGGTGTTCAAACCCCAGAGAATCAGAAAAAAATAAATTGATAGAAAGAGAACAGAGCCGAGAAAACCGAACTCTTCGGCCCAGATGGAGAAAGCAAAATCTGTGTGACGTTCGGGCAGAAAATCGAGATGACCCTGAGTCCCTGCTAGATATCCTTTACCGGAAAACAGTCCGCTTCCAACAGCTATTTTTGACTGCATGATATGATAGCCGCTTTTCAACGGATCAGCTTCCGGATTGAGAAATGTCTCTATGCGCTGTCGTTGATATGGCTTGAGAATGAATTTCCACGCGAGTGGGATAAGAGAAGCACAAACACCGATTAATATGTTAAGCGTTTGCCACTTCAGTTTGACAAAAAGAGTCATGGACATGAAAATAAATCCAAGCATAAGCGCCGTGCCAAGATCCGGTTGTTTCAAGATGAGCAGAAACGGTACAAGCGTCAGAGCAATTGGAATAGTCAGTTCCTTAAGTGTGAAACCTTTACCTGTGTCTTTCCGGGCATAGTAGCTTGCCAGAGTAATAACGAGCATAAGTTTTGCTGGCTCGGATGGTTGGAGATTGAAAAAACCAAGGTTAATCCAACGCTGGGCGCCAGCCTGTGTCTTGCCTAGAATCAGGGCATAAAGCAGCAGTAAACAGATTGTCCCATAAATTGAGTAGTTCCATGACATAAAAATGCGGTAGTCAACGCTGATGATTGCCAGGATAAGCCCCATCCCCATTATGAAATAATAGAGCTGCTTAATATAAATCGGCGTTCCTACAGGTTTATTCGGATATACAGCGCTGTAGAGATTCATAAGACACATAGTAATAATAAGTGCAAGCCAGACCAAGATAATCCAGTCAAAATGCTGTAGAAGACGTCTATCAAAGCGAAACATGATTAAGTTAAAAAATGTTGAGTTTTTTTAAAATGACTGAGGAAAAAATATTTTCAGGTGACTGTTCTGCTTTATTTTTTTTCTGAAGTTTCATCAGTTAGCTCAATTCGATCTTTAAAGTATTCTTCTAAAACTTTTTTTGCAATCGGTGCAGCCACAGAACCTCCATGTCCACTGTGTTCTACAAGAACGGTAACAGCTATTTCCGGCTTTTCCGCAGGTGCAAAACATGTAAACCAGGCGTGATCCTTGTATTTCCGTGGTAACTGTGATTCGGGCAAACTTTTGAATTTCGACATACGCACAACCTGTGCTGTTCCTGTTTTACCACCCACGACGATTGATTCCATTTTTGCACTGCCCGCGGTCCCATGTTTTGCGTTGACTGCGTCTATCAGCCCTCTGATAATCAGGTTTCTATCATTGGCGGAACCCAGAACCTTACCAACTGGTTCGGGCTGTATTTTTTTGATGGTTACTCCCTCTGGACTCATGATAGTATCTATAATTTGTGGTTTGTAAAGTGTCCCACCATTTACGAGAGCTGCTGTCATTCTGCATATCTGTAAAGGGGTCGCAAGATTAAACCCTTGCCCGATGGAAACAGAAATTGTTTCGCCATCTTGCCATGCTTCTTTTTTGGCCTTTTTTTTCCATGCTGATGTAGGAGTTAGGCCTGTTTTTTCGTGTTCCAGATCAATGCCGGTTTTTTGTCCAAGTCCGAGGCTTTGTGCATATGCTGCAAGCCTGTCTACCCCTACTTTCTGTCCGACCTGATAAAAATAGACGTCACAGGATTCAGCCAGTGCACGCTGCAGGGTTATTGCACCATGGCCGGTTCTTTTCCAACAACCATAACGACGATTATAAATATTCAGCCCGCCATTGCAGTAGAAAACGGTCTGGGGTGTTATAATTTTTTCTGACAGCCCGGCTAATGCTGTGATAATTTTGTAAGTTGATCCGGGAGGATATTGACCGAGGATCGTCTTATCAATCAAGGGGTGTAGTGGGTCATTTAGGTGTTCTTCCCAAACCTTAGTTGATATCCCGCCAACAAATTCTTCCAGATGCATGGGGGGAGCACTTGCAAGAGCCAATAAGTTGCCACTATTGACATCCATCGCTACCACCGCGCCACCTAACCCCTCCATTGCTTTTTCAGCTGTCTGCTGCAGATCTGTATCGATGGTTAGCTGCAAATCATTACCCGGTAAAGGATCCTGTTTCTGCAATATCTGCTGCTCAAAACCAAGTACGTCAACCTCCAGGTAGCGAAATCCTTTTTCTCCCCGCAGTTCTTTTTCAAAAACTTTTTCAATTCCCATTTTACCGATGGGATCGCCTCCCTGGTATTTCTTGTCCTTGAGATTTTGCAACTCTTCTTTGCTGATTTGTCCTAAGTAGCCGACAAGATGAGAAGCCATGTTCCCGTAGAGGTAATCGCGACTTGGTGCTGCTTCTATCCTGACCCCTGGAAGCTGGAAATGATGGTTTTCAATATACACGAGAGTTTTCCAGTCAATATCTTCCTTTAGCAGAATCGGCATGTACTTCGGTTGGTCTGATGCCTCACGGATATGATCCAATAATGTCGAAATATCCTCGTTGAGAATCTGCGAAAGTCGTTTAATGACCTCGTCAGGGTTTGGAGCATCTTCCTTTGTCCAAACTAGGTTAAAGCAGGGACGGTTGGTAATAATTATACGGCCGAACCTGTCAAGGATGTTTCCTCTTGGTGCCTGAATTTGTTGGATTCGTATCCTGTTGTTTTCCGAGAGTTCGGCGTACTCGTCCCCTTTTTTAATCTGTAAAAACCAGAGGCGTGAAATGAGGAGGGCAATAAAAAAGATGATAACCGCAGTCGCAATCTCAACCCGTTTTTTGAGGATGAGCAGCTCCTCTTCATCAATTTTACGTATTTTTTCAACTGCGCGCCGAATTTTAGGCATGATAAAACTAGTTATAATGACGAATTATTTTTTAAACGTGTTTTTGCTTTTTGTCCGAACGAAAAGTAGTCCCGCTTTTTTTGTCACAAAAAATTCTTCCAAGTTTTCAAAAAGAGTGAAAAGCGGTAACGTCATGATGGCAAGCAGAAATGTTCCCATCAGAATACCTTTCCCATTCCATGTCCAATCATTGTCCGGTGTCATGTAAGAGGCAAAGGTGTAGACTAGTCCATTGGCGAGCAGATAGCATGCAATGACAAGTGCTATGCGATGAGTCACATCCTGAATGGCAAGTCTGCGGGAAAGACCATGGAGCAGAAAAAAAAGAAGCAGATAAGTAATCGGGTAAATGCCCATATATATCCCTGAAAAGATGTCCATGGTAAGTCCTAAAAGAAGAAGAAGAACGATTCCATGAACAAACTTGAGCCTAAGCGATACATAAACTATCAAAATAAAAAATAGGTCAGGGCAACCAACCCACGCGGGCAGATTAATCAGCAGAGACGTCTGCAGGATCAGTATTAGTATTCCGAGAAAAAAATAAGCAACGATTGGCATAATTAACGATATTGCTTTCCAAAATCCTTATCTGCCAAAGAGTTTTCGTGCAGCTGAATTATCAGATATTCCAGTTGGGAGAAATCTACCGATGGATCAACATTTATCTGTTGAAACATGCCTCTTTTGTTTTTAATAACTTCTGAAACCTTTCCTACAGGAATTCCTTTCGGGAAGACATCACCAAGCCCTGAGGTAACGATGATATCCCCTTTTTCAATATCAGCGTTTTTCAGGACATAAAGCAGATTGAAACCGTCACTGCCGTTACCTTTGAGAATTCCTTGCACTCTATTTCGCTGAATAAGAACATCGATCGCGCTGTTCGGATCGTTGGCCAGCAGGACCTTTGAGTAATTTGGCGAGGTGTCGAGAATTTGGCCGACAACTCCTTCGACTGTAATGACAGGCATTCCCTTTTCAACGCCCTCGCTACTGCCCCGGTCAACAATAATGGTACGAAACCAGAGAGACGGATCGCGTCCGACTATCTGTGCTGTCAAGGTTGGTGGCGGGAGTGATTCCTTGATATGCAACAGTTTTGCTAATCGTTGGTTGTTTGCAACGGATTCTTGGTATTCCTGATTGGTCTTCTTGTATTTGTCTATTTCTTCCTGAAGTTTTTTGTTTTCTTCTCTGACACTAATCAGAGCGATGTAGTCTAACCATACGTTGGAAACGGCGGATGTCATCCGTGTTATAAGATATTGTCCTTTTCCAATGAGATCGAGAGCAAGTCGTTGCGGTCCGTTGAGCTCCTGACGGCCTAAGGTTGAGGCAATAAGAATAAGTATAAAGGTTAGAATTGAGCCAAAGAGGATAAAAATTTTTATCTGCTTAGATTTAGTATTTTTTTTTCTCATCGGACAAATTAGTTAACCATCACCTCTTTGAGAACATCGATATTCTCCAAGGCTTTACCTGAGCCAAGAACGACGGAAGAAAGGGGGTCTTCCGCAATGATGATAGGCAAGCCTGTTTCCTGTCGTAGGCGTTTATCAAGATTCCGCAGCATCCCGCCACCCCCTGTCAGAACAATACCCTGGTCGACGATATCAGCGGAAAGTTCGGGCGGGGTCAATTCCAGAGCCATTTTTACTGTTTCAATAATTGCGTCTACTTGTTCGGAAATGGCCTGATTAATTTCTCCTGAATCAATTGTCAGAGTTTTAGGGACACCTGATACGAGATCCCGTCCTTTAATATCCATGGTTTCGTAAGGTGGCTCGGGCATGACATCAGCTATCGTTGTTTTAATTACTTCTGCAGAATGCTCGCCAATAGCAAGGTTGTGTTTTCTTTTTATGTATTGCAGGATGGCGTCATCCATTTTATCACCGGCGACGCGGACTGACTTTGCATAGACAATACCGGCCAGGGATATAACAGCTACCTCGGTGGTTCCTCCGCCGATATCGACTATCATGTTTGCAGTTGGCTCTGTAATGGGAAGCCCAGCGCCAATGGCAGCAGCCATGGGCTCCTCGATGAGGTACACTTCCCGCGCCCCAGCAGATTCTGCTGACTCCCGCACCGCTCTTTTTTCAACTTGAGTTATACCCGATGGGACGCTGATAATAATACGGGGATGGACAAGGGTACGTCTGTTGTGCACTTTATTAATAAAATAGCGCAACATAGCTTCAGTAACTTCAAAATCGGCAATAACTCCGTCTTTTATAGGTCGGATAGCAACAATATGACCCGGGGTTCTTCCAAGCATCATTTTTGCTTCTTTTCCTACAGCAAGAACTTTGTTACTTCGATGATCTTTGCGGACAGCAACAACAGAGGGCTCACGTAAAACAATACCTTTACCCTTAACATATACAAGAGTGTTTGCAGTACCGAGATCTATAGCAAGGTCATTGGATAGCCAGCCAAATAATGAATCAAAAGGAGAAAACATCTATGTACTCCCAGAGGTGTTGATATTGTCAAATTTTGTGATCAGGAACCGGCCCATGTGAACATGTGGTTCCGGCAATGGGATTTCGTAGAGGAAAACTTTCAAAGAATATCTCACAATAACTGTGCGATAAGTTTTGATCGCTCAAACTACTTAAATCTTAACTTTGCCACCTTAGCAAACAAAAAAAATGTTAGCAAGGAAAATGCTGAGAAGAAAAATTTATAAACATGAATACTGTATAGGTTAGGTGGGCGGGAAAAAAAACTTGACAGTCCCAATTCATTAATATTATATGGTGGCACGATTTATCTGCCGTGTGGGGCTATAGCTCAGCTGGGAGAGCGCTTGAATGGCATTCAAGAGGTCACCGGTTCGATCCCGGTTAGCTCCACCAAAATAGTTGCATCTAGCGAATAATAATTGGGCTGGCAACTATTCAACACCTGCGTAATACTCTATCACATACTGATCTTTAATCGGGGAGGGCCTGCAAGTTTTTCCTAATATTAAAGATAGCCTCTGACGGTAATCGAGAATTGGCCTTCTTTTACACCGCAGAGGCTTTTTTGTTTTATAGTTAGAATCCTGTGAATAATTTTGGAGCTCCCCATGTCAACACCCAAAAATTCTGGAGATATCAGCGACAAGGCGACAATGAAATCGATAACAGATGAGGCGATTCTTAAGGTTACCAAGGAAATAGTCGTCAAGTTTATCGAATGTGGGCGGCTTTCTCCCGCTAATTTTGATGAAACATTTGAGCAGGTTTACAAAAAGGTCGTGAGTACTGTCCGGTCATGATAATTCCCAAAGATGGTGCGATGCTTGAGCCGGATTTGAACACCTTCCCGGAGTCTACGCGTCATATTCATTTTATGGGGGTGTGTGGTACCGGGATGGCCGCGATGGCCGCAATGCTGAAAAGCCAAGGATATATTGTGACCGGTTCCGATGTTCATGTCTATCCCCCGATGAGTGATTTTCTTGCGAATGCCGGAATTGTAATATGTGATGGCTATAACGCCGCAAATCTCAATCCCCGGCCAGATCTGGTAATTGTCGGGAATGTTATTACGCGGAAAAATACTGAAGCCATCGCCCTTGCCTCTCTCAGGATTCCTTATCTCTCTTTTCCCCAGCTTCTCAATCGTAGATTTTTAGCATCAAAAAAATCAGTTGTTGTCGCTGGGACTCACGGTAAAACGACAACATCGTCTCTACTTGCAACATTACTTTACGGTGCTGGATTGGAGCCAGGTTTTTTGATTGGTGGGATTGTTCAGGCATTTAGCTGTAATTTCCGAGTAGGAGATGGGCCTTATTTTGTTGTTGAGGGGGATGAGTATGACACAGCCTTTTTTGATAAAGGACCAAAATTTTTACATTATAGTCCCCATATTGCCATTATTACCAGCATAGAATTCGATCATGCCGATATATATGCTGATCTCGAATCTGTGAAAAAATCTTTTCGCCGGTTAATTGCCATTATGCCGAAAGATGGATGCCTGGTCGCTCATCTTGATGATCCGGTTGTCGCGGAACTTGTCGCTGATGCTCCCTGCCGTGTCGTCGGGTACGGCAACGGGCCTCATTGTGATTGGGTTCTCTCCAAATATTCTTGCGATGTTAATGGCAGTTCATTTGATGCATTATATCGAAGCGAACATTTTGGATATTTTGAAACGGTAATGCCAGGCAAACATAATTGTCTGAATGCGCTTGCCGTCATTGCTGTTTTGGCAGATATCGGTGTCTCTCCTAAGATCATTTCGCATGAGTTAAAAAAATTCAAAGGTGTTAAGCGACGCCAAGAAGTTCGCGGTGAAATTGGGGGTGTAACTGTTATAGATGATTTTGCCCATCATCCTACTGCAGTCAGAGAAACAATTGCTGCATTAAAGGCCGTTTATGCGCAAAGACGCCTCATTGTCGTGTTTGAGCCGAGGACGAATTCGAGTCGAAGGCGGGTTTTTCAGCAAGATTACCTGCAAGTTTTTGACAAAGCAGACATGATTATAGTGAAAGAGCCCGAACCCTTGGTTGCCCTTCCGGAAGATCAGCGGTTTTCAGCTAAAGAGCTTGTCTCCGGGCTTGTTGGCAAAGGCTCTGACGCCTATTATTTCCCAACTACTGATAAGATTCTTGGCTATCTTATGACAGTAGTCAGTTCTGGTGATGTTGTCGCCGTTATGTCCAATGGAGGTTTTGACAACATTCACGTCCGTCTGCTTGATATGCTATCAAAACAATTTTCCTGAAACAGGAAAATTTTCTCCATGTAATCTCTCAGCAATGTCTGGTTGCCAGAGTATAAAAAAATAATGAGCATATGCACATTAAATGTGCCGGTAATAGAGAAAAAAGTAAATAAATAGAAAATATTAGAATGATAAGAGCAGGAATCGTGCATTTTGTTTCCGGAATTCATCGCTGTGTGAATGCTCATTCATTTTTTGCTTGACATAGAAAAACCTATGGGATAATAACGCCTGAAAGCGTGCATATTAGGTAATGCGCGGTTCTTTGTCGGCTTTTGTTTGAGTCTTTAATAAATATTTTCTAAGGTGCTGGTCAGTAACAGCTGATAAGTACCTCTTCGTCCTTTCGCCAAATCGTGGCTGAAGGGGCAAAGGAGCTGGAACAGTGGAACAACAAGCTCTACTTGATCTTCTCTATATCGGTGCATTTACTCTCCTAGGTCTCGCCTTTGGCTTCGGCCCCCTCCTTATTGTTTATCTGTTATCTCCGCGTGGTACACGAAATATAGTAAATAAGACAAAAATACCGATAGAGTGCGGTATGTTGACCATTGGTCCTGCCTGGATTCGGTACGGTATCGTTTATTATCTGTATGCCTTGATGTTTTTGGCATTTGACGTGGATGTCCTTTTTCTCTTCCCTGTCGCAGCAGTCTATAGGGATTTCCCAGGAATCAGAGGTTTTGTCGAAGTTTTATTGTTTGTCGCAATTCTTTCATTAGCGATTGTTTACGCATGGAATAAGGGAGTGTTTAAGTGGGAACGGAAAGTGTATCAACAACAATAGATAGCCCCATCCCTGCGGGATTGGTGCAGTTTCACCAACTTGAAAAGCTGAGGATGCTGGCTAGGGCAAATTCGTTTTGGCCCATGACTTTTGGATTAGCTTGCTGCGCTATTGAAATGCTTTCAAGCGGCTGTGCGCGGTTCGACCTGTCGCGCTTTGGTGCAGAGGTTTTCCGACCATCTCCTAGGCAAAGCGATGTGATGATAGTGGCCGGGACCGTAAACAAAAAAATGCTGCCGGCTGTTAAGATTCTCTATGACCAGATGCCTGAGCCAAAATGGGTAATTGCAATGGGAAACTGTGCTATTTCTGGCGGACCCTTTTCGTACCCGGGGCAATATAACGTGGTTGAAGGTGTAGATAGTTTTCTGCCGGTTGATGTTTATATTCCCGGATGCCCACCACGCCCTGAAGCACTTATTGAAGGGTTGCTGGAGCTTGAAGAAAAAATCACCGGAAATAGGCGCTGGCCGCGTGTTAAGCCGGAAACGCTGGGTAAGGATTAAGCGCGAGCCTCTACTATATCATTATATATAGAGCATGAAATAACTTATTTCTGAGTCCACCTTCAGGATATTAATATGGATCGAGCTAAAATAAAAAGAGAACTGGAAATGCTGGCCGCCGAGGGTTTGCCCGCCGAACAACCTCAGGAAGAAACCCCTGTGGAAGCTTCGGCTGATGAAGGGGCGGATAAGGCTAAAGGCAAAGCGAAAAATGCAGATGATGCGCCGCGAAAAAATGGTTTGATAGAAACAGACTATACAAAGCGTGGTACGCATCTTGATGTTCAGATTAATCCTGACCAGGTTGTCCGTGCTGCGGAAATTCTTGATGCAAACGAGATGTCACTTGATATGGTAACAGGTGTTGATTGGATCAAGGAAGGGCAGTTTGAAATTATTTATGATTATTCATATCTCGGCGGGAAGGTCTTCCGTGTTGTGGTCAGAGCAAGAGTTGATCGGAATAATCCCGATATCCCAACAGTATCCCATATTTATGGCGGCGCAAACTGGCATGAAAGAGAAACATGGGAGTTGGTAGGGATAAACTTTGTCGGACATCCACAGCTTGAGCATTTTCTTCTTCCTGAAGATGCTGATTTTTTTCCACTACGTAAGGATTTTAAAGCATGAGTTCACTAGCCCAAAGCCAGTTGCATGAGACCTTTGAACTGAACATTGGTCCTCAGCATCCTGCCACCCACGGAGTTCTGCGCATCAAGGTCGTTATGGATGGCGAATATATCGACCGGGCAGAGCCGATTCTTGGTTACATTCACCGCATGCATGAAAAAATGGGTGAAAATAGAACATGGAACCAATTTTGGCCCAATATGGGACGTCTCGACTACCTTTCGGCCATGGCATATAATCATTGCTATGCCGGTCTGGTTGAGCGTGCAAACGGAATAGTGGTTCCTGAAAGAGCAGAGTATATACGTGTTATTACTGCGGAATTGAATCGTATTCAGAGTCATCTGCTTGGTTTCGGTGCATATATAATGGACCTTGGCGGTTTTACGCCGCTGATGTATGCCATGGATGAACGTGAGCAGATACTCGATCTTTTAGAGATGGTTACAGGTTCACGTCTTACATACTGCTATTTCCGTTTTGGTGGCGTATATAATGATGTGGACGACGATTTTATCACCGGTACGCGTGCATTTCTTAAACGATTCCGACCCCAAATTGACATGTACCATAAGCTTGTAACAGGTAATGTAATACTTATGGATCGTCTCATCGGTGTTGGACCTGTTTCGGCTGATATGTGCCGTAAGTATGGGGCAAGTGGCCCGGTACTCCGTGGCTCAGGAGTTAATTTCGACATTCGCAAGAATGAGCCATACAGTGTATATCCCGAAATTGATTTTGATATTCCAGTTTATACCGAGTGTGATTCGATGGCGCGCTATATGGTCAGAATGGACGAAATGGTCCAGTGTTGCCGCATTATCGAACAGGCACTTGATAAAATGCCGGAAGGTCCGGTAATGGCGGAAAAAGTACCGAAGGCATTGAAACCTCCAAAGGGAGATTACCATTTTGCAGTGGAAGCCGCTCGTGGGTTGTTTTCAATGAGGACTGTTAGTGATGGTACAAATTCCTCATACAGAATGCGTCTGAGATCGCCCACATATTCCAATGTAAGTCTGTTTGAAGAGGCAAGTCGGGGGATGTTGCTTTCTGACGCACTTGCATTTTTAGGTAGCCTTGATCCCGTAATACCCGAGATGGATCGGTAAGGAGCAAGCATAATGAACGAATTAATACGATTGCTGTGTTATGTGCTTGGTTTGGTTGTCTTTCTTGCACTCAACCTGATGTATCTCGGTTGGGTTGAAAGAAAAGGCGCCGGACATATTCAAAGAAGAACAGGACCGAAGGATGTAGGGCCTTACGGATTACTGCAGCCGCTTGCAGACGGTATCAAACTGATGTCAAAACAGATATTGATACCCGCTAATGCTGATAAGCCTCTCTACATGGCTGCTCCTGTCCTCTGTATCGTTCCCTCGGTTTTGTTGTTTGTCGCTATACCTTTTGGTGAGCATCTAGTTCCCCGTGAATTCAATTTCGGACTCCTGATGATATTTGCATTCGCATCAATAGGTGGTTTATCAATTCTGATGGGCGGATGGGGATCAGGCAACAAATTTTCTCTTATTGCCGGAACAAGGGCCGTTTCACAGAACGTTGCCTACGAAATTCCGATGCTCATTACTGCTATTACAATAGTAATGATGACCGGTTCGCTGGATCTTAATGAGATTGTTCGACAGCAGGGCGATTATTTTTGGAAATGGAATATCTTCCGGCTCGACAAATCAATTCTAATGCCCTTCTCCTTTATCGTCTTCTTTATATGTTCATTGGCGGAAACAAACAGAACTCCTTTCGATCTCGGTGAATGTGAAGGTGAGCTGGTAGCTGGATATCATACAGAATATGGTAGTATGGGATTCGGTCTCTTTATGATGGCTGAATATGCGAACCTCGTAATTGGTTGTAGTTTAACAACCATATTGTTCCTGGGTGGTTGGCAAAGTCCGATTGGTATCTTTCCTGGTCCACATTGGTTCCTTATTAAGATGTACTTTCTCATATGGAGTTTTATCTGGATTCGTTGGACTTATCCAAGAACGACCTTTTTTGGATTGCTAAACCTTTCCTGGAAATATCTCATTCCATTTTCGCTGGTTAATTTGCTGGTAACGGCCTTATTTATGAAGGTATTTTGATTATGTCCGGATACTTTGAAAATATTATATCAGGATTAAAAAGTCTCTATATTGGTTTAAAAATTACCAATAAAGAGTTTTTAACAAAACCGATTACTTTGCAGTATCCGCATGTAGCGGTCAAAATGTACCCACGATACCGTGGACATATTGAACTGATAAAGGATCCAGAAACTGGCACTCATAGATGCACTACATGTGGCATGTGCGAGAAAGGATGCCCTTCAAATTGTATATCTGTAAAGTCAGAAAAGGTGCCGGGAGTTAAAGGAAGAGTACTGAGATCATATATCCTTAACTTCACTACATGCAGTTTGTGCGGTCAATGTGTTGAAAACTGTAAATTTGATGCTATTACATTTTCAAATGAATACAATCTCGCCAGTAGGCGCCGCGAAGATTATATCTTTAACCTTTTAGAAAAGCTTCATCCTGAAGGTATTCCCGAACCGGTTGTAGACCCTGAACTGTTAAAGAAAGAACAAGAAAAAGAAGAAGCAGCTAAAAAAGCAGCTGCGGAGAAAAAAGCAGCCGCTGCAGCCGCTGCAAAGGAAAAAGCCGCCAAGAGTGCTGCTGCTAAAGATGGCGGAGAAACAAAAGCAGAGGAAAAAAGCTGATGAATCCTTCACTGTTTTCACCAGAAGGTCTCGCTGGAGTTATTTTCCTGATCCTAATTGTTGTTACGGTGATCGGGGCAATAATTGCAACATGCACTAAAAGATTAATACGTAGTGTTACAGGGCTTGGGGTCTGTTTTTGTGGTGTAGCGGGTTTATATTATTTCCTAAACAGTCCCTTTGTTGCCATGATGGAGTTGCTGATTTATGTCGGCGCTGTTTGTGTGACGATTGCATTCGCCATAATGCTAGCCGAACCTGATGAGTCCCGCCTTGCAAGGAAAATATCAGGACTAAGTGGCGGTCTCGCGACACTTTGTGGTGGTGCGGTATCCTTTGCGCTGGCGTATGCAGCTGTGAAAGGACAGTGGATGGCGCCAGCAACCAAAATCAACGATGGTTCACTTAAAGTTGTAGGTGAAGCTTTACTGACCAGGTACAGTATGGTATTTGAGCTGATCTCTATCGTACTGCTGGTTGCGATTATTGGTTCCATGGCATTAGCACGTAGCGGAAGGAGGCGAAATTCATAATGTTAGCACTCAGTTCACAACTTAATACGTACCTTATAATAGGTGCGATAATATTTGGCTTTGGAGTATTTGGACTAGTCCGCAGACCAAGTCTTATAGGTATGCTCATTGCGGTTGAGCTTATCTTGAGCGGAGCCTCAATAAACTTTATGGCCTTCAACCGTTTTCTTGCCCCTGATCCAACAGTCGGTCAGATTATCACATTGTTTATCATGGCAATTGCTGCTGCTGAGGCTGCAATTTCCTTAAGCATTGTTATAGCAGTTTACAGGAATTACAAGTCTATCGAAGTTGAAGACCTGGTTGAACTTAAAGGATAGCATTGAGGATTATCATGGAAACCGTCAGCGCCGTAAACGGCGATATCGTAACCACAAGCAGATTGGTCTGGGCATTGATTGTTCCCTTGTTTGGTTCATTTCTTGTTTCAATGACAGGGAAAAAACCAAATCTCAGGGAAAGTTGCTCAGTTACAGCTGCTGTAATACTTTTTGGCATGGTATTATCAATGGTTTCACCGGTTCTTTCCGGTCAAACATTATATTATCAACTGTTTAAAATTTTACCTGGCGTTACGGTCACATTACGGGCCGATGCCTTCTCCATGATATTTGCCCTCGTTGCATCATCATTATGGATTGCAGCATCGTTTTACTCCATGGGCTATATGCGTGGGTTGCATGAACATGCGCAAACAAGGTTTAATACCTGTTTTGCTATAGCAATTTTTGGTGCGATTGGTGTTGCTTTTTCAGATAACCTTTTTACCATGTACCTTTTTTATGAAGTAGTTAGTGTTTGCACATATCCTCTCGTTGCTCATCATCAAGATGAAGAGGCGTATGAAGGCGCAAAAAAATACATCGTATATTTGACTACTACTGCTAAAGGCTTCCTCTTACCTTCTCTCGCTTTGATATATGTTATGACAGGATCCCTTGATTTCCCCCATAACATTCATAGCGGTATTTTCCCTGCAGACGCAAATGCTGCTATCGTTACAATGCTGTTTATATTCTGCCTTTTCGGTTTTGCAAAAAACGGTGTTATGCCATTCCATCACTGGTTACCCGGCGCAATGGTTGCTCCGACACCAGTTAGTGCTCTTCTCCATGCAGTTGCGGTTGTTAAAGTAGGTGTGTTTTGCACTGCACGTGTAATGTTATACGGTTTTGGTACAGATTTGATGACAAATCTTAATCTAGGTATCCCAACCGCTTACTTTGTCGGCTTTACCATTGTAATGGCTTCAGTCATAGCATTGACTAAAGATAACCTTAAAGCACGACTGGCTTATTCAACTGTTAGTCAGCTTTCCTACATTATATTAGGCGTTTGCTTGCTTACTCCCCATGGTATTGCAGGCGGTCTTATTCATATAGCAAATCATGCTTTTTCAAAAATTACTCTCTTCTTTTGTGCTGGTGCAATTTACGTAGCAACACACAAAAAGAATATATCTGAAATGAGTGGGTTGGCTAGAACTATGCCCTTTACCTTTGGTGCATTCGCCATCGCATCACTAAGTATGATTGGAGCACCACCTGTAGCAGGCTTTGTTACGAAATGGGAACTCCTTGTTGGTACTATTGAATCAGGATCATTAGGTATATTACTGATACTCCTTGCAAGTACATTATTAAATGTCGGTTATTTTGCTCCTGTTGCATATAAAGCCTTTTTCGGCAAACGTCCAGCCGGTGAGCCATATGAAGGTATTAAAGAGGCACCTTTAGCTATGGTTATACCGCTTTGTGTTGCATCATTAATATCAGTTATAATTGGTATTTATCCTAATTTTTTCATGAATTTTGTTAAGGCGGTGATAGGATGATTGGTTTTATTGAATTCTTCCGCGAACACCTGAAGCTGACTGTTGTTGCCTGTGTTATGGCAATCATTGCAATAGCACTTTGGGGGTCATTTATGATTGACTTGAGCCATGCTCACTTAGCAATGGAAAAAATACCCTTTTTCTGGAGCATATTTGGATTGATCGGTGGCGCATTGCTCATTCTCGTGTCCAGGTTCTTTGGCCGCCTGGGAATCATGACCCGTGAGGATTATTACGATGAATAATTTTTGGTTCCATCCCGCACTTATTTTAATCATTGGGGGCTTGATTCTGCCTTTTGTGAAAGGGCCGATCAGGAAACCTTATCTCCTGATGGTACCAATATTAACATTTCTTGATGTATTGGTACTCGGTAAAGGAGTACACGGTGTTGTTCAGTTTCTCGACTGGCATCTCATATTTGGACGTGTAGATAATTTAAGTCAGATTTTCGGCTACATAATGTCCTTAATGTGTATTATTGGAACATTATTTTCCCTAAACATAAAACAAGATGGCCACCATATTGCTGCATGGTTTTATGTTGCTGGTTCTTTAGGTACCATATTTTGCGGTGATTATGTTGTTCTTTTCCTTTTCTGGGAAATGATGGCATTTGCATCAGTATTTCTGGTGTGGTTCAGAAAAGGGCCGAAATCACCTGCGACTGGTTACAGATACTTACTGATACATACAATTGGTGGTTTGTTTCTGCTTGCCGGCTTCGTACTACGTTATTATGAAACAGGTGGGGATTTGTCGTTTGGGTTGCTTGAGGTTAATGCTCCGACACTTGCTACTTATCTCATTTTAATAGGCTTTATTGTTAATGCCGCTGTCCCTCCATTTCATTCATGGTTACCAGATGCCTATGCTGAGGCAAGTTTTGCAGGTGCTGTTTTTATGTGTGCCTTCACAACAAAGACAGCAATATATGTTTTAGCACGTGGTTTTGCAGGGATGGATATTTTAATCCCTCTTGGAGCAATAATGGCTCTTTATGGGGTAGTATACGGTGTAATTGAAAATGATGGCCGACGAATTTTCGCTTGGGATACAGTAAGTCAGGTTGGTTATATGGTTGTGGGTGTAGGTATAGGAACCAATCTCGCAATTAATGGTGCATGCGCTCATGCCTTTGCTCACATTTTGTATAATGGGCTTCTCTTCATGGGAACCGGTTCAGTGCTTTATATGACGGGAACATGCAAACTTTCAGATCTTGGCGGTTTGTACAAAAAAATGCCGAGGACTTTTTTCTTCACGCTAATCGGCGGATTATCCATAGCTGGATTGCCGTTCTTCAGTGGGTTTGTCAGCAAATCGATGATTATCGCGGCAGGTTTGGCAACGCATCATTATTGGGCAGGTTTTGCTCTCCTGCTTGCAGCTGGTGGAACATTCCTCCTTGCAGGCCTTAAAGTCCCTTACTTCATATGGTTTGGGAAAAATAATTGTTCATCTGAAGTATGGGATAAAGCTGCAGATCCGCCATGGAATATGCAGGTAGCTATGGCTATTGCATCGATTCTCTGTGCCTTTATAGGGTGTTATACTCCTTACCTCTATAATATGCTTCCTTTCCCGGTCGATTATAACCCGTATACCGCTTATCATATCTCTGAAACCATGCAGATTATCGGTGGAATTGGAATTATGTTCTTTATGTTAAAAAAATATATTGAACCAACACGTACTATCAGCCTTGACCTTGACTGGTTCTATAGAATGGCAGGCCGTGGTTTTATGTGGGTTGATACAAGAATTATTCAGTTTATTGATACATGTGTAAGTGAAATTTATAGATATGTTGGTTTGTTTTCCCTTATGACATTAGCACGTTTCTG
>QKJV01000043.1 GCA_003249165.1 Desulfobulbaceae bacterium
ATTCAAGAGGGGATACACGGTGGTAAATTTATCTATCCCTACCTGTTGACTATGTCTATGAAAAAACTCTATTGTCCAGAAAAACTTACTGAGCACTAGCGTTTCTATTGTTGGGGATTGGACTCTCTATTTTTTTCAAATTCTATCGGTAAATATTCTCCATTCATTACGCGACCTCGTCTATGTCAACTTTTTCAAGATACTGTTTCAATGGATCAGATGAAAATAGCTGTAACATAAAATCCAGACCCTATATCTAACTGTATTTCAATGGGTTGCTCAATGTTACCACTTGATAAAATCCAAAGAACCAGCTAAACATGTTCCCCGCTGAAAATAATAACGGGAGCAATGATTATGAATAAACTTGAACTAATTCAGGTAATCAAAGATAGAACAGGGCTAACCAAACAGGAATCCACAGACATAGTGAAGCTGTTTTTCGATAGCCTCGCTGAGACCATGATTAAAGGGGATCGGATTGAGATTCGGGGACTTTGTTCTTTTTTCATCAAAGAATACGCCGGCTATACTGGCAGAAATCCCAAAACTGGAAAAAAAGTTATGGTTTCTGCAAAAAGACTCCCTTTCTTCAAGCCAGGAAAAGAATTGAAGGAGAGGGTTGATTACCCAAATTAAAAACGGTTTTCCCGTGGACTTAAATGATTATTAAGGCACAGTGAATGGCACATCAGCATCTAAGTGTTTCTCCAGGGTCTACAGAAGGAACACTATATTCTGAATCAGGGGAAAAACTAACACCGCCTGAAGGGTGGGCTTTTTTGCCCGCAGGGGATGCCGCTGTTACAAGGCGAGTAAAATTAAAGAGCCCCGTCTGGATAGTCCAGGTAAAATACCGCAGACGCATGATTTCAAAAGGGATCTGGGCTCCCGCTGATAATATCGTGGCCGCAAAACAGGAAGTGGCTGATAAGAGGGCAACACCAGCCTATGCTAATGAGCGAAAGCGGGAACTGGCACGAAGACAGGCCAAGCAAAACGCCTATACTCAAGAATTTAATGATCAGATTATTAAGTTTTTGAATTTCCACCCCAGATATGAAAAAGAGGCACAACGCCTCGGAAAAATCATAACCACCCACGCAACCCCTGTAGGCAGCGGAACCGTTGCTAGAACCCAGCGTATTCCTATTAATAAAAGAGCTCAAGCTGCTGTAATTGCATGGATGCGACATAAGACCACTGCATATGATTCAATGAAAATCCCACGTGTAAAGGGAAAGAGAAGAGAAGCAAGAAGAGATCTGGCCAAAAAATCAATAGAATTGTTGGAAATATATCGGCATGGCCAGGACCAAAAAGAAGATTGTCCCCTGAAACACGCATTGGCAGAAGATCATAACTCTTGACCTCAAAAGGGGATTGGGATTATCCAATCCCCTTTGAAATTTTTACCGGTAAATATTCTCAATCCAATACATGACCTCGGTGTCGCTGATTTTTCCAAGATACCTCTGGGTGGTGGACAGGTTTGAGTGCCGAAGGATGATTTTTGAAACGATTTCAATAGGAACGCCTGATCGGCTGGCATAAGTGGCTGCATGCCGCCTGAGATCATGTGGCCTTACATCAATTCCGATTTTCTTGCCGGCGGTTTTAACGATCTCCCTGGCCCGGGTATATCCCAGAGGGAAAATACGCTCATTATCCAGGATATCTTCAGCGACAATATATTCGCGTAACCGGTCGGCCACCTTTTGGGGAATAAAAACGACTTCGGATGCACGGCCACTTTTGGGATTAGGCAAATGAAGCTTTCGATCCTGGACATCCTGAGGCTTCAATTTCAAAACTTCACCGATCCTCATCCCGCCTCTTGCCATCAATTCAAGCATCAACCGGTTTCTGGGGCTCTCTGTTTTGAATATAAATTCATCAACAGCATCTCGTTCCAAGATTGTCCAGGGCGGCAATTTGGACACTCGAAAAGGTTTTGCAAGGACAGTAGAGTCACATGGATTGGAGAGATCGGGCACGGCAGTGTTTTTGACAAAATTGAAGAGGCTTTTGAGAAGGGAATATTTGAGTTGCTTTGTTGAGGGTTTCAGGCCTTCAGTGATTTTGACCAGAAACTCCATGATTTCATCCGATGTTACCTCAGTTACATCTCTCCTGCCGAATTGCTTTTGGAAGACCGCCAGAAAATACCGATAGTTTTGAATGGTGTTTTTTTTGAATTGAGCTTTTGGTACGCCAGAAAATTCTTGATTGCCTGTGACATTTTCATGATGATGCCCTCCTTTAAAAATGTTACGGTCTATCCTGACAAACCAGGACAACAACAGTATACAAAATTTCTGGGGTAGAAGTTTGGATTTTTTTTCAGAATAACTCGCAAAGGGCATGTGCCGGGGGCATGTTTACTTGATCTGTTATTGATTAGGTGCCAGAGGCCTGAACTTAAGATTCTTCATACCATTATTGCGGTCTACTAAAAATTTGAATTGGCAGGAATCGAAAACCCAGGGATACACATAATATTGCTCGCCGGTTTGATGATTTAAAAAGTGTGGAACAAGCGGGCTGCCCGAAACAGATTCATTGAAAACCTTCCGCTACCTTTACCGAAAAGGGCTGATATTTTCCTTGACAAAAAACATGTTCGCACCATAGATATCTCTATTTCACTACACCCTATGATACGGTTAGCGCAAACGGACGCTTTAAATGATTTTTAAAAGGAGAGTTGCTCTATGGTTCGTAAACGTTTTTTCATTAGCCTGACAGTTTGTCTGTTTTGTCTATCTTGGGTGCCATTGACAACTGGGTACTGTGATGATCAGGATTCGGGGTTGCCCGCGGCTCATATTATTAAAAATGTGCCTTGGCACCAGCAAATCAACGGTTTGACATGCGGCGCCGGATCACTAGAAATCATTTTTGATTACTACGGAGAAGATATCCGTCAAAAAGAAATTGCCGATGTGGCAAGAACATCTTCCTCGGGAACCTGGGCTCCGGATATTGTCCGTGCCGGCCATTTCAGTGTTTTGAGTTCCGCACAGGGCTCCTTTTATCCACACGATGTCCCAGAAGCAGGATTCGAGGAACGTGCCATCGGGTACGCGGCCTTTTCCCATAATTCTGATGAACTATGGCTGGAGGAGCTCAAAAATCTGATTGCCAATGATATCCCGGTTATTGTTCTGATGAAGTACACCCCGGACGGCAGCGTCGGCCATTACCGGGTTGTGATCGGTTATGATGATATTCAGGGCCAGATTTATTTCAGTGATACATGGGGGCGGGATATTAAACGCTTATTCATCGAACCCGGTGTTATTTCCTGGAGCTATGAAGATTTCCAACAGGGTTGGAACTATACGGAATACGGTACGGAGTATCCCTATTTCGGCGCGGTGATCCTGCCATGGAACATCACGCTCAACACTCAGGAAGATATTGTACCAGGATCGGAATTCACAGTAGAAGCACGCATTACCTATCCTTGCCCTGCTCCGATGGATACGACTGAGTTTCCGGCTGAAAATGTCATTGCCCATATCGAACTGCCGGACGGCATGGAACTGATTGAGGGCAGATATGATGAATCTATTGACGATCTTCAGGCTGGGGGAACCGCCGAGGTAACATGGAAAGTGAAAGTGAGCTGGGATGCTAATATTGATGGTTCATCAATTAAAGTGACAGCCAGCGGTGAAATCAGTGGTTCTGTTCCTAATGCATTCTGGGCGGGCGTCAAAAATTACTATCCAGCTTATGACTATTCTGATTTGATAGGTGGGGAAGCCGTACTGGATTTAGAAATGGAATAAATTATTCATCGACACTATTTCGTGGGATAATGTCAAAACTCTAAAATGGTGTTAAAGAAATAAGCCCCGATTAGATTCGGGCTTATCTTGATTAACGTCTCTCTAATATAGTAACAGATAGCTGCAGCAGCCCGAAAAGACATCCTCAACAACGACCACGATTTCAGATTTTTAGTTCTTCAGAAACCCGATCTATCCATGCTTCCGTACATACGCACCGCCTTGTCGGAAAGAATGGCCGGTTATCTGGGAAACGCGTCTGTGATCCTTCCCCAAAATTCGTTAATTTATAAATCGGAAAAAGAGTTCAACTATGATATTTTCCGGGGGAGCGGCAGGCAGAAATAAAAAAAGTAGTCAACGCCGCTTCCATAGTGGCTTTGGAGTCCTTAAATACCATAAGTGCTTGTCAACTATGTGGCAAATTGGAAAAAAAATTGCAAGCCTTTCCAGATTATGTTGAATGATTTCATTCATATTTTAAATATTCATGCAGATCTGGTTATTCTTACTTTTCGAATGATATCCCGTCAGATAAGTGAACATGAAAGATAAGATGGATAAAAAAACAGTTGGCATAGTTAAAGAGCTTGGTACTCAGCAATCTTATTGATCTACAGAGTTCTACAGAGTCGGGAGTCTTTTTTTCAATCTTTTTTTCTTAATGTAAAACTGTAGTATGGCGGTTCTATCATCTTAAGCTCTGCTATTTTTTCTGAAATGTGA